>JACDEQ010000320.1 GCA_013816225.1 Armatimonadota bacterium
GTCTTTACGACACCCGGACTGCCCAGGTACTTGGCCCGAGTCGAAAGCAGAGTAGCAATCTCCGCTGGAGAGAGAATCCCTCCGAGTAGCACATCCATATGCCGGTCTTTTGCGGCATCGTCATTTCGCGCGTTAAACACAGCGACCGCAGCTTTCGCATTGTCAAACAAATAGGCATGGAAAATATCGAGATAGGTCGGCAGAAACGCACTACTTTCGGCCCCGACATTATCCCCCTGCTGAACGTCGCTAAACGCCTTGGCGTGGGAAAACATGGTGAATGCGGCACCCTTGACCTGCGTGAGCCACCGATCGTAGTCGTCGACTTTTAGACCTGCGGTTGGCGCGCCGCCATTCTGCAGAAATCGACCCCACTCAGCGGGCGTGACAAGCATCGGCCCCGCCGCAAGAGAATTAGGTTGAGGCGCCATATTGGCTATCGTCGTCTCGATCAGCGCGCGCGCAATCAGAAAATCCGCCGAGACGAACCACGGGCCGGTTCCAGCGATTTCATTTCGCTCCCTCTCGCGAACGATGCATTCCACAACAAAGGAGGCGCGATCTGCCGCGACCCGCGCAGCTGGATCAACTGGTTTTAGCTCGTCAGACTTCAGCCAGACGTGTGTCCCGTTGTTGAGGTCAACTTCAACAAACTCGTCTTTCGTAACTCCGGTCGTGGTCACGATTTCGTTGATGAAAACGTCCGTAACCGGACTGCCCCCGGGTTTATCAAGCCCGTCAGTGGTTTGAAGCACTTGCAATCTCATTGGGGCACCTATGGTCTTCGTAGCAATGAAAGAAGGTCCGGCGTCACTTGGCCCGATAGGGCGGGAGGCAACGCCATTAATTTAGAATTCCCAGGCGCCGTATTCCGGACTGCCTGGATAGTGGTACGAGCACCATCCAACGACGTTTCAGGGGGGAGAGACGCTCCAGCTTGCGTCTTGCGGAGGCCCGCAATTAGTTCTTTGACCGCGGCCGCGCCATTTGTCGGATCATCATAAGTTCTTTTTTCAAAGTAGTTTTGACCACCCCCAGCCTTACAACCTCCCTGTTCGCGGATCTTCGTGGCGTCGTCATCATTCAATTTTTCGCCGGTTTTTCGTTCAGCCGCTTTGTAGATCTTGATCATCGCCTTCGTAAGCGTAAACGAGCCTTTCTTTCCGATCTCACTATCCGGCACGCAGAGCCCGCTTTGCAACTGGACGACATATGTATTGGTGTGCCTCTTCGGGATGTAGGGATCAAAAATGGTGGCATAGCCAGGATCGGTCGGTGGATCCGGATTTCGACCCGGCTGCCGCACAACGTCGCGAGGTGCCAGTGGCACGGCCGCGGTAATCCGCGCTACCGTCGGCGGTCGAGTTAGCAACGGCTCCGTACGGAGCGCTTCGGGGCCGCCACGATGGTAGACCGTCATCGTGTTATTGATGCTCATCTCAATCGAGAATGGCATGCAAATGCGCAAGTAGTTGCGCAGCAAATAGATTGCTGCCGGCCTGTTATCTACAGGTGTACCGGCGACCTTAATCCGAAACTGATTCTGATTGTCGAGCACAACCGATTGGAGAACGGAGTGATCTATCTCGGTAACAAGGCGGGTGTTGTAGTTGACAAACGTATCCTGAGCGAAACCGAACGCAGTTCCTACGATGGCAATCGGTGTCGCGCCCACTCCCGTAAGGCCCATAATAGCGCCAGCCGTCGCGGCGGTGGTGTGCAACTGCTTGAGGATCGGCTCTCGCCAGCGTCTCTTGTTATCCAACCACGCAAGATACCCGTCACAACGCCGATCGATGTCATTCATTCCGGCCTGGACGAAAGTCATCCACTCCGCGGGCCTCATACCGACTTCTTCGCAGTACAGAAATTCACCTTGGATGGCCACTCTCAACCCGGCCTGACGACAGATTTCTCCGATATAAATTTCCTGCAGACGGCTCGCCTCGGGCAGATCAGCGACCCCCAGATTGATCCCAATGCCATCGCGCACCATAGCCATATCGCTGCAGCCCGACAGCAGCAGCGATAATCCTACGCAATAAGCTACGATACCCGCACGCATCGCACGCTCCCCTCAACTCACTGTGAAGGATAGTGGCGATCATGGCTCAGGTTGTTCAAGGAAATTCTACATCCTTGCCGCTAATACGCTCTACGTGTCTCTTTTCAATCACACCCGCATAGAGTGTGACACCCCGTCACACGTAGCGATTGCGTATTGACTCCGCGACATCCGAACCTCGGATCCGCCGTTGGAGACCGCCAACGCAAAAGCCCTCCCGGCATCGCGGAGAGGGCTTTGCTACAAACCCAATCAGGTCAGTTCAGCTTACGCTTCGGGATCGGTGCTTCGAACGTTGCGATCTCGGCGGTCTTCGACGCCTTGCCGTTGAAGGTCAGCACGTTGCCTTCGCACGAAATCACCACGCGATCGCCGTCGGCGACCGAGCCTTCGAGGATCATCTCGGCCAGCGGGTCCTGCAGATTGCGCTGGATCACCCGCTTCAGCGGCCTTGCGCCATAGGCGGGATCCCAACCCTTGGCGGCAAGCCAGTCGCGCGCCGGGGCATCGAGCGTGAGCGTGATCTTGCGCTCTTCCAGCAGCTTCTGCAGCCGCGCGAACTGGATCTCGACAATCCGGCCCATCTCGCTCTTCTGCAGGCGGTGGAACAGGATGATCTCGTCCACGCGATTGAGGAACTCGGGACGGAAATGCGCCCGCACCATCCCCATCACAGGCTCGCGCACCTCGGACGTGTCCTCGCCTTCGGGCTGGTTGACCAGGAATTCCGAACCGAGGTTCGAAGTCATGATGATCAGCGTGTTGCGGAAGTCGACGGTGCGGCCCTGACCATCGGTCAGGCGGCCGTCGTCGAGCACCTGCAGCAGCACGTTGAAGACATCCGGATGCGCTTTCTCGATCTCGTCGAACAGCACCACCTGATAGGGCCGCCGACGCACCGCTTCGGTGAGCGCGCCGCCCTCGTCATAGCCGACATATCCCGGAGGCGCGCCGATCAGCCGCGACACCGAATGCTTCTCCATGTAT
>JACDEQ010000321.1 GCA_013816225.1 Armatimonadota bacterium
GTATAGGTGGCCTGGTCGACGAGCGTGTTCTTGCTCGATGCCGCTTCGAGAATCCAAAGCTGGTTTCGGTTATCGAGGTAAGAAATGCTCTTGGAATCCGGGGACCAATTCGGGTTCGAGTAGTAGGCAGGGGAGTCGCCAAGGTCGACGAGCTTCTCTTTGTTCGTGGTGGTGTCGTGGAGCGCCATCTGCTGCTTGCCGGCTTCGTCCGTTACGTACGCGATGGTTTTCGCATCGGGTGACCATGCCGGTTCGCGGCGGTGGACGCCTTGCTGCTCGTTGAGCAACCGAGCGTCGCCCTTGTCCGCGGGCACCGTGAATATCCACCCTCTGGCGGAGACGACCGCGCGCTGGCCAGTCGGTGAAATGCTTACGCCCGTTAAGGAAGAACCAACGGTCTTGAATGCGGGGCGAACTTCCGGAAAGTCGCCCCGGACATCTATAGACACGCGGCTCGATTTCTTGGTTGCAAGATCGTACAAGTGGATCGAACCGAGCTTCTCGTACACGATCGCACCCGGGCCTGCGCATGCCGACTTGATGTCGAAGCCATTTCCTGGAATAACTTCAGCGACACGCTTCGAATCGATGTCGTAGCTGAAGAGCCCCACTGGCCCCTTTGGGTCGGTGAGGTAGTAAACCTTGTCCCCAACCCACATCGGCATGAAGTCGTTCCAACCCTTTCGGGGTATTTCGTAGATCTTCGAATCCGACATTCGGGCGATCCAAATTGCATAAGCCTGGCCGCCTCGGTACCGCTTCCATGCGTCCTGCCATTTGAAGCCGGGTACATACGCAAGGGACTGGCCGTCGGGTGAATAATCCGCCATCGTTCCTTCAGGAAAGGGAAGCGCGACCGGCACGCCACCGCTCGTGTTCACCGTGAACATGCGCGGAGAGTCGGTATTCGAAAGCATCGCCGAGGCGAAGAGAACGGATTTGCCATCCCGTGTCCAGCCGACAACCTCGTCTCCGGAAGGATGATAGGTGAGCCTCTTCGGCACGCCACCACCAGCAGGCACGATGAAGACGTCCGTGTTGCCGTCGTACTGGCCCGTAAAAGCAACGGTAGCTCCGTCCGGTGAGAAGAAAGGCTTGGACTCGACGCCAGGAGAGCTTGTTAAGCGGTTGGCGTCGCCGCCCGACCGCGGAACCGACCACAGGTCTCCGGCGAACTGGAAAACGATTTGCCGTTCATTGATCGTGGGGTGCTGGAGCAGCAGCGGATTGGGACCCGGGTCGAAGGTCAGGTCGGGTTGGATGGCGAGTGCAAGGAGCGGTATAAGCAGCATCGATACCATTCTAGCTCGGATGAAGGCCAAATGCAACACGTGAATATGCGCCCAACAGGTCGGTTGGCCCATTTCGGTGCGGCTGCGAAATGGAGCCGCGGCGGCCACCCTCTCCAAAGTGGCCACCGCGGCAGGTGTAAGTTATCGGTCGGAGGCGCGGTTGTAGAGAGCCATGAGTTGGCCGTCTTGCACCAGCTCCGCGTATCCCCTGGCCGAGAAATGCTGGACTGTGTAGTGAGGCTGCGTATCGAGCAGGAACCAGCCGGGACCGATCAAGTCTCTGGCGTCGATGATTCCCGAAGACTCCTCGTCCTGCGTCAGCGCGTTCTCGCCGAAGAAGAAGAATGGGTTGTGCTGTGCGATTGTCACCATTTCGTCGTCGGCGATCGAGTAGTTCCAGATCTTGGCGATGTGCTCTTGGTTGCCCGGATCCCGACAAAGTAATAAGGCGTGCCGTCCGGCTTTAAGTTGACGAAGTCGCCCACGGTGATGATTGAAACGGTCTCGACGCCTTCGGCGGTGCGCAGGATGTATGGGTCCTGCGAGCTGCTCGGACCTCTTAGTCGAGCCTGCGAGCCCGCAGCGCAAACGGCCAGGGCCGCAATCAGCATGCCTCGATTCTGATGAAAGTGCTTCAAGATGGATGCCTCCTTGTGTTGTGTGGGGTCGATTCGTCCGCCCGGAGTAATGTTGGGAGCCATCCGCGAAGAAACCTTCTTGAACTAATTATCAGAAGGTTAAGAGCACGCAGCCGATTCGCCGGCGACGAATCCTGTGGCGAAAGCGGCTTGCAGATTGTAGCCGCCGACTGGGCCCGCAATATCGAGCATCTCGCCACATAGGTAGAGGCCTTCGGCTTTCAAAGACCTCATCGTGTGCGGGTCTACTTCGTCGAGAGCCACGCCGCCCGCCACGACCTCGCCTCTGTCGAGGGGCACCCTTTTCACATCACCCAGCGGCAGAGCTTTTAGCGTTTCGACGATTCGGTTGCGCGCCTTCCGATCGAGATTTGAACACATTGTTTCTCGCCCGACGCCGGCGCGATTGAATACTGTTTCGACAATGCTTTCGGGGACCAGGTCCGCGATGACGCCGGAAACTTGCTTCTTCGGGTTCTCACGGCAAAAGTTAAGGAGTTTTCGGCCAAGCTCCTCGAAGCATTCGTCCGGTGCGACATCGGCTTCAAGTGAACCACCGCCAGCCTCGGCTACCTCACGACTGATCCCGAGGGCGCACGGTCCGGACACGCCGTGGTGGGTGAAAAGGAGGTCGCCGCGCCATCGGGCGATCTCTCTGCCTCCCGACCGAGCCTTGAGAATGCAATCGCGGAGAGCTACCCCGGCAGGGTGCTCGCCTTCGTTGACCAAGTCGATTGGGGCCAACGCGGGTCCGATCGGGACAATCTTGTGCCCTAGCCCCCTCGTCCATGGCCAGCCATCTCCCGTCGTTCCACTGTTTGGGTAAGAGCTGCCGCCGACAGATAGGATCACTGCGTCCGCCTTCAGGTTCTCTCCATTTGACCAGACACCTCGAACGTAAGGCTCTTCGACTAAAAGGGACGTTGCAGGTGCTTTCAATCGGACGGAGACTCCCGCATCGCGCAGATAGGACCCGAGAATCGCGAGCACGTCCCTTGCTGGCGCGTCCACCGGGAATATGCGTCCGTCCGGCCGCGTATACACCTTCAGCCCACGCGAGGTAAGCATGCGGATTATCTCGTCGTTGGTGAAGCGGTAGCAGGCGGGCCTGATGAAGCG
>JACDEQ010000322.1 GCA_013816225.1 Armatimonadota bacterium
GCCACAGGCGTCTGCAGCAGGGATCGAGGCGCTCGAGCACCGGCTTGATGGGACCCCTCCTACAAAATCCTCGGTGTCGGCCACACCTTGTGCCGGTGCCGTGCATTGTTACGTTCCGTGTCGAACGGACGCTTGCAATCACCAAAGAAGTTCTCATCGGCCAAGAATCGGAGGGTTTCGAACAAATTAGTGTCGAACCAGCTAGGATCAAGTAGTTAGAGGAGAGTTGCGCGAACGGTTCACCGCTCTGATCGGTAACATTTCGCAATGACCGATAGAAAGCGCGCGCTAATCGTTTGGGGTGGATGGCCGGGGCACGAGCCTGAGCGGGCAGCGGACCTCTTTTCGACGCTTCTCCACGAGGAAGGCTTCGCGACCGAAACCGACGACACACTCGACGCCTTCCGCGACAAATCCCTCGCAGACTTCGACCTCCTCGTCCCTGTGTGGACAATGGGAACGATAACGCCCGAACAGCTGAACCCCGTCCTCGAAGCCGTCAAGAACGGCGCCGGGATCGCAGGATGCCACGGAGGCATGGGCGACGCCTTTCGCGACTCCACGGAATGGCAGTTCCTGGTCGGCGGCCAGTTCGTTGCCCATCCCGGCGACGAAGTCACCTACCGCGTGGAGATCACCGACCGGGATCATGAAATCACCCGAGGCCTATCGGATTGGGAAGTAACGAGCGAGCAGTACTACATGCACGTAGACCCGGCAATCCAGGTACTGGCCACGACACGCTTCCCCGCCGAGCGCCTGCCGACCGGCGCCGTCGGCATGCCGGTTGTCTGGACGAAGCCATACAGCCAAGGCCGTGTGTTCTACTGCACGCTTGGCCACGACCGCGCCAGCATTGAAACGGAGCCCGCGCGGACACTGATGAAGCGCGGCCTCCTCTGGGCGGCGAGAAGGTAGCGCCGGGACTTTAAACCTAAGGGTTTGCCGGATCTATCGGTGTGTGCCGGTCGATCTTCCGCGTGGAGCTCCATTGGACGGGTCCCGAGCTTGGCATAGCGTACGACGACCTGGAATTCAATTCGGTCCCGGAGCCTTCGGCGTTGGCTGCTCTCGGCTTGCTTAGCCTATCCGCTTGGCTACGGAGGAGAACCGGCCGGAGGAAACCGCTCGTTTAGAGGATCGCCGGGCCAGCCGTTGGGGGCCGGCCCGGCTACGGAAACATGACCGAGTAGCGCCGGCATCCTGCCGGTATCTTAGTGCATCGGGCTGCGCGGTAGAATTCGGGTGTCTTGAAAGCGATCGCCAAGGCCCACGCCGCGCGCGGGGCCGACCTCATCGAAGTCCCCGAACCCGCCGTAAGGCCGGGCCATGTGAAGGTGCGCGTGCAGTACGGGAGCGTCTGCGGAACCGACATGCACATCTACGAGTGGGACGCCTGGGCTTCGCACAGGATCAAGCCGCCGCGGGTGATAGGACACGAGTTCAGCGGCGTGATCGAGGAAGTCGGCGAAGGCGTCAAGAACCTTCAACCCGGCGACGAGGTCGCGAGCGAGTCACACATTACGTGCGGACATTGCAAGCAGTGCATTAACGGACAGGCTCACGTCTGCGTCAACACGCAGATCCTCGGCGTGGACGTCGACGGCGGGTTTGCACCGTACGCCGTTATCCCCGAGAGCAACGCGCGCAAGACCTACGGCAAGATCCCACTGGACATCGCGTGCGTGCAGGATCCGCTGGGCAACGCGGTTCACACGGCCTTTACCGGACCCGTAGACGGGCAGGACATTCTGATCACCGGAATGGGCCCGATCGGGCTATTTGCGATCGGGGTCTGCAAAGCGGCCGGAGCGAAGAACGTGGCGGTCACGGAAATCAGCCCCTACCGGCTGGCGCTGGCCGAAAAGATGGGCGCCGACCTGATCTTGAATCCCGCGAAGGAGGACGTGACGGCGATACTTTGCAAGCATTATCCGCTCGGCTTGGATGGGACTTTGGAGATGTCCGGCCACGCTTCGGCTTTGGAGTTGGCGATCCAGGCGACTCGCCCCGGCGGCCGGATTAGCCTTCTCGGGGTTTTCCCGGATCAAACGGTCGGCGTTCGTTTGAACGACGCCATCTTCAAAGGTATCGACATCCAGGCGATCGTGGGGCGGCGCCTATGGGAGACTTGGGACAAGATGGGCGAACTGCTGTCGAGCGGCAAGCTCGACATCACGCCCGTGATAACCCATCGCTTCCCCTATGAGGACTTCAACTCCGCAATGGACCTGATCGCCAAAGGGGAAACGGGCAAGGTCGTTTTCGAAATCGGCTAGGCCGTCTTGATGAATTTCCTCATCAGGAAGATCAGGATGATCGCGCCGACGGTAGCGCCGATGATTGACGCCACCATGTTGTTGTTCGGAGTGATCTTGAAGAGCGGCACAGCAGCATGCTCAGCAAGCACCCCTTAGGCTCACCCTTGTCACCCGGCATGATCATCTTTGCAAAAGCGCCGGCGATGATGCCGACGATGAGAAACATAAGCCAATCCCACAGCATGCTATTAGTGACGGATGAATTCGGCGCAAGGTTGCAGGGTTGGCGAAGACGGCCCTCAGGCAACCCAAATCGTCTTGATGTTCACGAACTCCCGGATGCCCTCGGCGGATAGCTCCCGCCCGTAGCCGGAGTTCTTCACCCCTCCGAACGGCAGGCGCGGGTCGGACTTTACGATTCCGTTCACGAACACCGACCCCGCTTCCACGCGCATGGCCAGTTCCCTTGCCCGTTCGGGGTCCGACGACCAGATCGTCGCGCCGAGGCCAAAAGTCGTTTGATTGGCCAGCTCGATAGCGTCGTCCTCGTCGTCCGCACCGATCACTGCGGCCGCGGGACCGAAGGTCTCCTCGTCGAACGCCGCCATCCCAGACTTGACCTTGGAAAGCACTGTCGCCTCGTAGAAGAAGCCGGGGCGGTCGATCCGCTTGCCGCCTGTGAGGAGCTCGGCGCCCGCCGCGATGCTGGACTCGACTTGCTTGTGAAGATCGTCGGCCAGGTCTTCCCTCGCCATCGGGCCGATCTGAGTCGCCCGGTCCATCGGAT
>JACDEQ010000323.1 GCA_013816225.1 Armatimonadota bacterium
TCTGAAGATCTCGGACCTGCTGAGTCGTCGGCAGCGTGGCGGAGCCCTTCCAGGAGACGTTCTTGGCGCTGCTCTTCCCGCCGCCGAAGTTGAGCTTCAAAAACTCGGCCGCGAGCTTGCCACCCTCGAACGTTCCCTTGATGCCCTCCTTGGCCTCGACCGTCTTGATTTTAACATCCAAGTGTAGGTTCGGCGCATTCAAATCGTAGGTCTTGGATTTCAGGTTCGCGCCGTTATCGACGACTAGCCTCTCGTTCGACATGTCGTACTCGGCGCTCTTGGCTGCGAAAAACGCCGTTGGTTTGCCCTTCTCGTAGATTTTGCCGTCGCTGACATTCAGGAGGTCCATAAAAACCTTGTCGCGTCGGATTTCGATCTTGCCAGCGTGGAGCGATACGAGCTTGTCGGAGCCGTTGTAGACCCTGATATCCACGTCGTCCATAACGGAGCCGATGTTCTTGCCGAACGGGTCCGTCCAGTTCGTGCCATGCCTGCCGAACGGGTCCTTGGCGGCGAACTTGCGCGCGGCCGTGTAAAGGAGCGGCAGCACGACGACCGCGAGCGCAAGGATGGTGCCTGTCTTAATAGCCGATGTCGCGGTCAAAGTCATCTGTAACGTTGGACGGTTAGGATACCTTCCCGGGGACGGCTTCCGACTGCGGACTGCAGACTTATGACTGGAAGGCGACGCTTTGGCAGGGGGTGGGGAATCGGCGGACTTCCCAACCGGTACATTGCTTGCTAAAGCTGCGCCCTCCATTCCATGATCATGCCAAATGGACGCCTTCCATGGAAAAACGCTGTCGGAGCTTTGGGCGATCGTCCGCGCCATTCCGAGGGGCAAGGTGATGAGCTATGGCGAAGTCGGTTTGCGGCTAGCGCACCCGGCCAGCGGGTTCATGGTGGGCCGCTGGATGGCCCGAGCCCCCGACGGTGTTCCCTGGTGGCGTGTAGTGGCGAAGACAGGCGCCCTCCCCGTCGGAAAACGCAATCCCGGCCTTAGGACGGAGCAGGAAGAACGCCTCCGCGCCGAGAAAGTTGCGTTTCTGGAACCCGGGAAAGTCGATATGAGCAAATCATCCTTTGCTTGAACACGTTCCCCATCGCCAATCCGAGTGGGCAGTCCGCAGTCGTCCCCGGCAGTCTAGAATGTCCCATGGATTGGGTCGAGGTTCCGATTCGTGTGCGGTATGGCGAGACGGATCAGATGGGGCATGCCTACTACGCGAACTACCTGCTGTGGTTCGAGGTAGCGCGCGGTGAGTGGTGCCGGGCGCGGGGTTTTACCTATAAGAGCCTCGAGGCCGAAGGGCTGTTCCTGCCGGTCGTGGAGGTTTGGGCGCGCTATCGTGGCGAGATCAAGTACGACGACGACATCACTATCCGGATTCGGCTGGGTGAAGTGAAGCGAGCGTCGTTGAAGTTCGAATACGAGGTCGTGCGCGACGGTAAACAGCTGACGGATGGCTACACCTGGCATGTGCTGATGGGCAAGGAGCGCAAGGCGGTTTCGATTCCGGATAGCCTCCGGGAGCGGCTCGCGTAAGAAACCGCAGCCCGTGGGCGCAACTAACAGCGGAGGGGTAGTTGAAATGAAACATTCATCGCGGGGCCGAAGCTTGCGTAGCGATGCGCTTCATAACTCGCTGTTGGACGCCGCCAACAAACATTTCACACCAGTAGTTCCAGTAACCCTCCGGCTTCATTTTGTTTCGATACCAAGTGGTGCCGATGAGCCGCGTGTTTCCACCCGGGCCGGCAACCAGTCGAAACTCGCCTTCCATCACATCGAAGGTTCCGTCTAAATGGGGAGGGTGTGGATCGCCGAACGGATTCCATTCAAGCATCGTACGGGGCGATTCGATAACCTTCCAGCGCAAGACCTCGCTGGGTTTTCGCTCGACAATCACCTCCACCATAGCCCCTGTCGTCAGCCTACAAACTCGGTTATTTCCATGTGTCCGCGTTCCAATTGGGCAAGCGACGCCCATGCGGAAGTACCATGCCTCGGGCTTGCCGAATCCGTCCAAATTAAACAAAAACGGCCAAATTCGATCCGGTTGAGCAGCAATGTCGATCGATGTGCTGGCTTCGCGCACTGGAGGAGTGGTGGGCCGATATCGTCTCGAATCGCCGGCAACAGAGTAATCGGAACTATGCCGATTACGAAAGGAACAGAGCCTTTGTCTAATTTGACGATTGCTTCTCCGAGCAGGGCACCCAGTAGCAACACGATGCCCCAAAGCGGCAGTGCCATGAAGAGGCACATCATTCCTTCGTAGGCCAAGGTAACGAGGGCAGCGGCAAACAGGAGGCCGGAGATGGCAGTGCCGACCATAGCTGAGGCGTACTTGTTCGAACCGGTCCTTTGGATGGTGAAACTCACAAGAAGGCCCTGCACGAAAGGCACCACGACGAATAGGGCTGCGCCGTAACCCGACCATGCGTAAGGCCACAGAGCTGTGGGTGCCAGTAGCGCGATGAACGGAAACGCCGCTCCAATCACGACGGACCCCCACCACCAAAATATCATGCGTGAACGTTCAGAGTTCACCCGACGAGCGTACCCGTTGCTCGCCGTCGTTTCGTTGTCAGAACAGACGTGCGACCTGCGCCACCACGAAACAGACCGCGAATGCGATGGCGAGCGGCAAAAGCGCGGCGACCCAGGTCCACTTCTTGCTGCCCGTCTCCTTGTAGATCGTCCAGAGAGTCGTCGAGCACGGGTTGTGCAGGAGCGAGAACAGCATAAGGCACACGGCGGTCAGGATCGTCCAGTTATGCTCGACCACCAGAAGGTGTTTGAGCTCCACCATGTTGTCGATCTCGATCATGCGGTCGACGTTCATGTACGCCATGAGGATCGTCGGAACGACGATCTCGTTGGCCGGGATCGCGATAATGTAGGCGAGCAGGATCACGCCGTCGAGGCCGATGGCATGACCGAGGGGGTCGAGGAATCCGGATGCGTGCGCCATGAGGCTCAGGTCGCCGACGTGGATGCTTCCCAGAAGCCAGGCGACGGCGCCGCAGGGGGCAGCCCAAAT
>JACDEQ010000324.1 GCA_013816225.1 Armatimonadota bacterium
GCTTGCGTTATTCCCAGCGTAACCTGATGCCCCAGTTGCCACAACTCGGTTAAAAGCGCGGCCGCAGAACCTCCACCGCCGATAAGATGGACTCGTCTGGGATGGGACGTCTTCGCTCGCTCCGGTACGAATTCCGGCACCAAAACGATGCGGCCGGTGCGGGTATCTCGGAGCCGTTCGAAGGTCGCTCCATAAACCCGTTCGATCTCCGCGCTTCCGAGCACATCCTCGGTCAGGCCGTCAGCGGCGATCCTTCCCGCATGGAGCAGGATGACTCTGTCCGCAAACCCTGATACGAGGTTCAAATCGTGGAGGGCCGCGGCGACCGCTTTGCCTTCTCCGGCGAATCTGCGGAGCAAGGATAACGTTGCGATTTGGTAGCCCACGTCCATGTGCGCCGTTGGTTCATCGAGAAGAAGAATCGGCGTTTCCTGAGCAAGCGCGCGGGCGAGCAAGACTCTTTGCCGCTCGCCGCCGCTTAGCTGGCTGAACGGCCTCTCGGAAAGGTCGTCCGACGAAGTAGCCAGGAGTGCGCGACCGACCGCTCCGCTGCTCTCACCATCCCATGCATATCTGCCCATCTCGACGATCTCGCGAACGAGGAAGTCGAAGATCTGATCCTCGTGCTGTGGGACGACCGCGACCCTGCGGGCAGCCTCCTTCGCCGGAATCCTGTAAATGTCGTCACCGAGCATGCGCACCGTTCCAGCGGTGGGCAGCAGTGTCCGCGACAAGGCCCGAATAAGGGTGGACTTCCCCGAGCCGTTCGGCCCGATGATCGCCACCAGCTCGCCAGGTCGGATATCGAATGAGACGAAGTTGAGGACAGCCGCGCCTCCGTACCCAGCCTCGATAGCAACCGCTTCGATCGCCATGCTACAGAGCGCCGTCGAACAGCCCGGCGTTGAAAGCACGATACATGCCCGCATATGTTCCGTTGAGTGCCATGAGCTCGGCATGCGATCCTTTCTCGACGATCCCGCCCTGGCTGAGCACGATAATCTGGTCCGCCCGAGCCGCGGTGCTCAATCGGTGGGCGATGATCAGAGTAGTGCGCTCACGCATAATTCCATCCAGGGCCTCCTGGACGATCTGCTCGCTCATTGCGTCGAGCGAGGAGGTCGCTTCATCGAGAAGCATCACCTTAGGCTCGACAAGCAGCGCTCTCGCGATCGCGACCCTCTGCATCTCGCCACCCGAAAGCCGCACGCCCCTCTCGCCCAATACGGTGGCGTAGGCGTCCGGCGTGGCGAGGATAAACTCGTCTGCATGCGCGGAGCAAGCTGCTTGTTTGACCTCTTCGTCGGTCGCGTCCGGCTTGCCAAAAGTGATGTTTTCGCGAATGGTCGACGCGAACAGCAGCGTTTGCTGCGGTACCACGCCGATCTGCTTTCTGAGCCACCCCGAGTTCAAGCGTCTTAGATCGTTACCGTCAAAGGTCACGGCACCCGAGGTTGGGTCATAGAAGCGAAGGAGAAGGTCGGCGATCGTGCTCTTTCCCGCTCCGCTGCGCCCCACGAGCGCGGCGCTTGTCCCGGGTTCTATCGTGAAGCCCACCCCGTGCAGAGCCAGCGTGCCATCGGGGTACGTGAAGCTCACGTCCTGGAACTCGACGCGCCCCTTCGGGTCCGCAAGGGTAATCGCGTTTTCATCGTCCTTCATATCCGACTCGACGTCGAGCACTTCTGCATAAACATGGTCTGTCGCGGCGAGGACTTGGCTATAGACGCTGCTAATGTTGCCGATCCCGGTCGCGCCGTTCTTGATCACGTCGAGCAGGTAGATGAAGCTGAGCAGCGACCCCGCGGTCATCTCCTTCTGGGCAACCAACATGCCGCCCAGGTAGAAAATAATAGCGATCGCGAACGCGCCGATAATCTCCACGAGTGGCTTCAGCCGCGCCACCCGTCCCACGACCTTCATATTGCTGTCGTAGGTGGCCTCGACGGCTTGCGAGAAGTTCTGGCTTTGTCGCTCCTCGGCCGAGAACGCTCGAACGACGCGCACCGCGCCCAGCGACTCGTTCATCCTCACAGTCATGTCCGACATGCTCTGCTGGACGGTCTCCTGCGCCTTGCGGACCTTGCGCGAATTCTGCATGATCAGCCACGCCACGGGCGGAACTGCAATGAACGAAACAAGGGCGAGCTTCCAGTTCAAGATCAGAATTAGCGCCAACCCACCAAACGCCCGAACTGGGGCGGAAATCACATCACGAACCAGCGGCACGCCCGATTGAATTACGTTCACGTCGTTCGTGATGACGCTCTGGATCGCGCCGGTGCGCTTGTTGTTGAAATATGCGATAGGAAGCGACTGCAGCTTCGCGAACAGCTGCTGCCGAAGCGACGCCGTGACCCTGTGCGCGACGTCGCTAAGGTAGTACACCTGCCCACGGGTGAACCAATACTTCACCGAATATAACGCTATGATGAACAGGCACATCATGCCGACCTGATAGGTGTTGGACGTCGAGATCGCGTCCACAGCCCACTTGATAAACGCCGCCGGAGCAAGATCGAGGAGTGCCACTCCCAGAACACATAGCAGCCCAAGGGCCAGCGAGCGACGCTGTCGTTTCAGTTGGTCGACGAACCGCCTATCGAATCCCAATTTCATCGGCTGGGGCTAGGTTACCGCGCCTGGAACTTACTTCGTAGCCGGTCCCCAAGCCACCGCCATGGTAATATTGACTGTACGACTCGATCGGCGGCGTCAGGGTCAGCATCGAGGCGCTAGATAGCGGAGAACTGACGCTCTCCGAGATCGAGATCGTCGCTGTGCCGGAGCCCGGGACGCTTTTGGCAGTCGGTGCTTCCCTTGCCATTCTCGCAGCGACAAGGCGGAGGGGTTGACGCGCTCGAGCCGCACCCTGGTGGAAGGACGGTCGGGCTCTTAGGAGGCTGTCGCATCCCCACGGGATGCGGTCACGGCGGTCGCCAAATTAGGTTCCGCCCTGACGCTTGAGGCGCAGGGCGTTGGAAACGACCGTAACGCTCGATAACGCCATGGCTGCGGAGGCGATGATAGGGCTGAGC
>JACDEQ010000325.1 GCA_013816225.1 Armatimonadota bacterium
GCATGGGGGGCCGACAGTAATCTTTCTTATAATACTGTTGCATTAATGTGACGGTGTTTCTTCTGCGTCCCGCCTATCGTCCGGCCTTGGGGCAAACGCGTGGATGAGGAGAGTTGAATGAACAGATTTTTTTTAGGCACGATCGGCGCGTTGGCGATGGGGTTAGCTGCTCCCGCTTCCGCCGCTGACATGGCGGCGCGGCCTTATACAAAGGCCCCAATGTTAGCACCGGCCGTTGTCTACAATTGGACTGGCTTCTATATCGGTGGTCACATTGGCGGTGCATGGCGAAACAACAACAACACCTTTGGCGGAATTACTGGCGGCAATGGCGATAGCGGTCGGTTCCTCGGAGGCGTTCAAGGAGGTGCCGATTATCAGTTTGCAGGCAGCAATTGGGTGATCGGTATCGAGGGGCAATACAGCTGGCTTGATCGCGACAACAGCAACGGCTTTATTTTCCCGGCCGGTCCAGCAGCCGGGTTTGTGTTTTATAATGACCAGCGCGCGCTTGGCTCGGTGACAGGCCGCCTTGGCTATGCCTGGGGTCCTGCGTTGCTGTACGCCAAGGGCGGTTATGCTTATTCGGAAACCCGGAACTACCTCGCCTTTGCCGGTGCGCCGTTCCTCGGCGTATATGATCGCGGCCACCGCGATGGTTACACGGTCGGTGCTGGTCTGGAATACATGTTCACCCCGAATTGGTCGGTTAAGGGCGAATACATGTATTACAACTTCGATCGTTACCGCTTCACCACGCCGGTTGTGCTCGCCCCCTTCGGCGAGTGGCGCAACGACGTGCATACCGTCAAGCTTGGCCTGAATTATCGTTTCAACTGGGGTGGCCCGGGGGTTGCGCGGTACTAAGCATTAATCTCAGCTGTTACGAAAAAAGCCCTGGACCTTGTCCGGGGCTTTTTAGTTAGGGGGAATAAGCGAGCGGTAGAGCCGGCATGGAACGCAAAAAAGTCGACCCTGTGGACCAAAGCTGGATGGATGCTCTGGCGATCCTAGCCCAGGCTCAAGCAATGCCGATGGGCGCTGAACGGATTGCTGCAGTCAGCCGGCAAAATTCGATTCGACGCGGACCGCCTGCGGCGGGAAAAGGAAGCCGAGACTCACGTCCAAAGGACGGAAAATGACAGTGGCCCGCAATGAGAGTAAAGACGGCAAGGACGGATCTAGGGGTTTCGCAAAAACATTTGGGGACATTGCTAACCGCGCGTCGCAAGCGGCAGGGCGCGCGACAACCTTTTTATTCGGCTGCGGTTGCGATCGCGGAAATAGCGGCGCATTTCGATTGATCAACGTTCGGCCGACAGCGCGCCGCTCGGTATCCCTGCGTTGAAGAATTTTCTGATTACGCTCCGGTTCACTGCTTTGAAACTCCGACATCGATAAAGCGCTTATAGATCCAGCGCCGCCCATCATGCCGGCGCCAAACATGGCCGAACAAAAGTCGGCCGGTGATCGACCGTCGCGGAATGATTACGCTCCAAAGGTGCCACACTCTAACCCAAGCCGGCTTAGCAACAAAACTCCAGGGGCCCGGATAATCTTCAACCGTCATTTTCTATGCGCCTCTCGATCTCCTGTTCGCAATGCTCGATGATTTCAATATTGTGCGCCGCAGCCCGCTCCAAATCGCAAACCAGCTTCTTCAAGCGCTGCCACTCACGATACCTCACTGCGAGGTCGCGCCACGTAGAGGCGGTCCGTACTGATTGGCGCTGCGGTCCGCGAGGCTCATAGGAACGCTTCATAAAGCACCGGTGCGTTCGCTCTACCTAATCGAACAAAAACCGCCGAGCGGAGGGTGATCGTCAAGGCGGAATTCGCCGGACTACTTCCGGGTTAAGGGAAATGCCGGTCGCACAACCGTACCGGGTGGCCCGCATCTAGCAACGGAACTCGTTTGTTAAGCTGAATAGCGCGGCTTCGGGTTAAATCTGGAACCGTCCCACGTGCTGCCGCGCGCCGCGGCCGCCGGGGGGCGTCGTTGAACTCAAGCTCGCGCCAAGCGGTCGAGGTCAGCCGTCAGTCTGCAGGTCGTCGCAACCATTGTGGCGGGGGATAGTTGGAACCTTAGAGTTGGCGACATTTGATCACGGGTTGGAAGCCTTCTGCCAATGCCCGTTGAATCCTAGGAGGAACGACCTTGCCAATACGAGCGCCCCGTCAGAAAAAGTTTGTGCCCGTCGCCATCGCCGCGGCGGTCGCCTTGATAGGCCTGCTGGCGCTCCTGATCGTCGATCACGGCCCCTGGAACCGCCCGGTCGTCCAAGCGCCAGCGGCAATTCCAACGAGCGATACGGCGGCAGCTGCAGAGGCTGCTGGCGCCACCGTAACGCCGACCGACGCCAAGCCTACGAACGAGCCCGTGCCGCCCGGCCCGAAGCCGGTGAACCCGGACGCGCCCAAAACTCCTCAGCAGTGAAAGAAGCCAGTCGCTTCGACTAACGGTTAGTTAAGCCGGAACAGTTCAATCAGTGCCGCCGGCGCATCGCGAAGCGACAGCGCGCTGTCCATTGGATGAACGATATTGGGCGCGGCCGGGTCAGGACGAAGGCATAGTCCGGTCGCGTACCAGCGGCTCACCATCCGTCTCGCACGATTTTCGATAAAGCCATTTTTGATTATTATGGGCTAGTTGCGGCCCTCTACATCGCTGACCAGCAATACGCACAGGGCCAATACGCCCACGCGCTTGGGCGAATGGTAAGCCAAATTCGACATTCGTTCCGAGGCTAGCCCGCTTGCGTGAATCAGCGGGTCCAGCCCTGAGCGACCTTGCCGTTTTAAGCGCACCCCACGGCGGGATGTGGCTTGTCGCGAGCCTGTCCATCACCTATCGACAACTTCGATCTAGCGTTGGCGGTTTGTTCTTAGTCAGTAGATGCCGTTGGCTGATCCTGGCGTCTTACCGCTCCCGATTT
This sequence comes from Armatimonadota bacterium, assembly GCA_013816225.1. Taxonomy (GTDB): domain Bacteria; phylum Armatimonadota; class Fimbriimonadia; order Fimbriimonadales; family ATM1; genus JACDEQ01. The sequence goes on from JACDEQ010000325.1 coordinate 2,937, forward strand.
GGGCAGGGCTGTCCCGGGAAAGGGGTCATGTGATTCAAATGACTCACTTTTGTCTTTTTGAGTCTCGACACTCGATAAATACAAGAAGCTACTG
>JACDEQ010000326.1 GCA_013816225.1 Armatimonadota bacterium
TCCCCGAAGTCAGTGATGCTCGATACGTGGCAGGTATCGGCGATGTGCTTGCGGAGGTTCTCGCCGTAGGCCGCCCGGAACCACTTGTTGGAGGAGATGAACACGAACATACCGCCTGGGGCCAGGAGCTGTATGCCGCGGAAGTAGAAGTAGCAGTATAGATCGGCGGTGCCGCAGAAGAGATTACCGAAGATGCGCTTGAGGTCGGGCTTGAGGTGCTTGATCAGCTCGTGGCGGATATAGGGCGGGTTGGCAAGGACGACGTCGAAACCCCGCAACGAGCGTCTTCATTCACAAACGCCTCAACGAATTCTACAGCCCAATCGAGAGAGTCTGGGGGCGGTCTCTCGCCCAACGCAGCGAGAGCGGCTTCTGCCCTCCTCAATCGTACGGAAGCTGCATCTTTGCCGCCTTGGTTCTTGGCGGTGGCGAGCGCTTCTCGCTCTCGCTCAACCGCAGCTTCGGCTTCGTCTCGATTGCCGCGAAGCTCGATGTCGATCAGCCTTCGACTCCTTGACATTGCCTCACGCCATTGGTCCTTGTCTACAGGGATGTGCGACCTCATGTAACTGGCTTTTTCGGCGCGGAACTGCCGGACCAATTCGCCGACGATTGCTCCTTGCTTTGCCCTAAGAACATCAATCGGCGCAGGTGCAAGCAGGCTGTCGCCAATTTCTACTTTCACATCTAAGTTGGGCAACGAGACGTCGTCATCTAGCGGATTGCGCTTGTCGTCGATCACCAGAGCCAGCCAGAGTCGAAGCCAAGCGATGTTGATTGCGAACGGGTCGATGTCCACGCCATAGAGGCAGTTCTCGATGATCGTTAGCTTGCGGTCGTAATCTTCCCTGGCTGACAACTGATGCGCGGTTGTATCAAGCAATTGCTGGAGAGCGTGAATTTCCTGGAGCATGCCAAGGAGGTAGGCGCCGCTGCCGCACGCTGGGTCGCAGACTTTGATGGCTTCGAGTTTCTTGATCAGCTGGCGCGCTTCGTCGACCCCGATTCCGGCCGCGTCATGCTCGTCGACAAGCTTCGGGATGTTAAGATCGATCCCCTGTTCTTGCTCGCCGAACTCTCCTGAAACGGGCGACGTTGTCAGGTAACCCTTCAGGGCCTCGCGGCACATGAACGAGACAACAGGTCTCGGTGTGTAGTACGAACCGGTTCCGTGCCTGCCGGTGACAAGCTCTTCGAAAATCTTGCCGAGCATTTCCGGATCGAGAGCGACTTCGATGTCCAGGGGGGTGCTTTCGGTGACGGTGAATGTGTACTTTCTGAATAAGTCGAAGATTAGGGGAAATGCCTCGTCGGGCACGAAGACGTCCGAGGCATCGAGCCCGCCTTTGTCCTCCTCGAATAGACCGCCGTTTAGGAACGGCACTTTGCCGATGAACTTCTCGAGTTCGCTTCGGTCACCGCCGCCATTCGAAGAGTTGAGGCCGGCGAAAAAGAGCAGCCGTAAGCGATCATAGAATCGAGTTTCTTGGGGCCCACCTCTCCTGATGAACACGGGCTTGAAGGTTTCATGTAGCCGGAAGAGATAGTCCTTCCGCTCGCCCTTGTATTCCAGCCAGCCCTTCTCTTGCAAGAAGCACAGGAACATGAGGCGGTTGAATAGCGATTGTGTAAACCTGCGTACATCGTCGCCCTGGAGGACGACAACCATCTTCTCGACCGCTTCGAATACCTTCCTGTAATCGTCGAAGAAGTCCTTGGTGAGTTTCTCGGCGTCCCAAGCTTTCTCCCAATCGGCCTGCTGGTCCCAAACCAACAATGGGAGGTTACGCGTCAGCGCTGTGCGCGCGCGGTCCGGATCATCCCAACCGAAAGTTTTCAGCTTCGCATTCGCGAGCCTGTCGCCGTGGAAATGTGCGAACGTAAACGACGAGCTGGAATGCTTACAGACGAAGAGCAGCTCGGTGTGAACGTAGACCTTGAGGCCAGCCGCGCCGCGTGCTCGCGCCGCAACGGCGTTCAAGAGTTGACGAAGCGTTTGTCGGCGCAGGGGCTTATCGCCGAAGTCGACCAAGAAAATGCGCCAGGCTTCATTTTCGTTCTCGCGCAGCCTTCGAATGAACTCCGGCAACGCATCTCCCAGCGCTTCCATGCCGAGCTCCTTGGCGGTGTAAGAGAACGTGACATCCTGCAAGTCACTCGCTTCGTATGGCCAGCGGAGCGTGCCGCCCATGTAGGCGAGGAGTGTTTCGAATGATACGACGCGCCGCAGTTTTTCGACGGGTGTCTCGGCCGGCATTTAGGCTCGCATTTCCAGCCAACAAATTAGCTTTGGTTCTATATGTTTCGGCAGATCGATTTCACGAAAACTATTCAAGACCAGGGACTTCATGCGATTGAGCGCAACCTTCAGGCCTTCGAAGTCGCCGGGCATTGCCGAGCGTTCCCCTTTGATGGTCGACGACAACGTTTCGAGGTTTTCCGCAGCGTCCATCGAGATGCAGCCGCTGGATTCCAAGGCAAGCATCGGCTTCCCGATAACCGCCTTGAAGTGCTCCGCTCGTTCAACGCTCAGCTTGGGGCCAGCCTTCATCTCGAACAGAGCGAACACGCCGTTGACCGGGGCTCCTTCCCAGACGCCGAAAGCGCCGTCGGGCATGTGTTCGAGCATCGCGAGCGTATCGGGATCTGGCTCGGCGATCTGCTCGACATATCGCGTTTGCACCTTATCGGTGGAGGTGGATTCGCCGTCGACCGTGGCGTTGAATTCCTTCAGGGTTCCATCGGGATCGCTGGCGGTGAAGAACGCCTGGTCCAAGCCGAGCGTTCGGTTGATAATCGAACGGCGGCCCTCCACCGTGTTAACCAGCTTGATGATATTATCGATATCCGGCGGCGGCAAGAAATTGAGGATCGATATTGTGTGGGGCACCGGGTTCTTCTCGGGATCGAGTCGCCGGTCGACCCGCCCGATCCTTTGAATTAAGCGCACGGGGTTCCAATGGATATCGTAATTCAGGATGCACTCGGCTTCCTGCATATTGACGCCCTCGCTCAGGACGTCCGTACAG
>JACDEQ010000327.1:0-1955 GCA_013816225.1 Armatimonadota bacterium
TACCAGGAGACAAGACAGGGGCCAAGGTTCGCATGAGCATCGAGGTCGAGGTGCGTCCGAAGTAAATATGCATAGGTTTGCCGGTCAGCCCCTTTCACATCGGCCTTCAATCGCGCTGATGGCCAATGACGCCCTCGGAAATTTTGCGATTTGCACTCCACTGGCGCAAGGGCTACTCGCTCAGTATCCAGGCTGCTCACTGGATTTCTATGGTGGCGAACGCACGGCCGAACTCGAGTCCGCGGGCAGGCTATTTTCCTGGAGAACTTCGGTACACGGTACACCGTTCAGTGAGTCGGCTGTGCACGGGGCGAAGCGTCGCGATGAGCTTGGCGGATACGATCTGGTTGTCAACATCGAGGCAGGGCATGCCAACCGCGCTCTAGCCGCCCTCCTAGCAACTGGCGAGACCCTGGTTTGCGGCCCGTGCTTGTCCCCTGATTCGCGCGGAATGTGGGAGTTCCCGCAGGATGAGCGTGGCGATCTTTGGCGCGATATGGAGTGGACCGCAGAGGATGTCGCCGACAAATACACGTTTTTGGAAACCAGCTTCATCGGCGAGATATTTTACAAACTGGCCTACATTCCCCCGCTCGAAGACGCGCCTTGGCCCGGAGGGCTACCACATTACTCGTTCCCCGTAGAAGAACCTCCGTCGGCCATGCCCGATGTGCTTATATCCACAGGAGGCACGCTTCCCCAAAAGCTTTGGCCGGTCGAAAAATGGCGGAACATGCTTCGGGAACTTGGTGAAAGAGTCGGCCTACTGGGGGCGCCACCCAAGAGCCAGCGCGAGTTTTATCACTCCGATGAGGACGAGCAATCCTTGGTAGACGAGGGGCTCGCTGAGGATCTTAGGGGAAAATTGACCCTACCTCAAGTTGTCGGCGCCCTGGCCGGAGCCGATCTGGTGATTACGATCGACAACGGCATCCTGCATTTTGCAGCGGCGAACGACGTGCCCACGGTAGGCTTGTACCGGCGAGGCTTCGACCGACTGTGGGCGCCACCCAACCCGAACCTAGTGCGGCTGACGCCGGCCGACGGCGATGTGGCTAACTTGGAAATACGTGCCGTACTCGACGCCGCGGCTAAGCTCCGCGCGACCGCGTAATCTCAACGCCCGCGGCCTGGGTGGACGATAGGAGGGGTGGGTGCAGCTTTGAAAGCTTGATATGTACGCTGACAACCGCGGGTAGCTTTGCCATCAAGGAAGATGCGGTTTTCTCTGCGAGCGCCTCGACGAGCTTGAGCTTGGGACCGCCAACGACATCGCGGATGATGCCGACCGCTTCGCTGTAATCCACGGTCTGGTCCAACTCGTCGCTATTTCCCGCGGGCCTTGTGTCCAGGTAAAGGCGCACGTCGAAACGGAATTTGTTGCCCACGTTGCGCTCCGCATCGTAGAAGCCGTGGAATCCTTCGAGTTCCAATCCCTCCACGAAGACCGAATCCATGCATTTATTCTACGCTATGCGCCTTTAACTGATGGGTAAGACACTTGCGGGCATTCATAGTAACATCGTGGTGGACGTCGTTCCCGAGCCCGCGACGTTCCTTGCCCTGGGCGTCGGCCTGGCGGCCTTGGTGGTGCCGTCGACGGAAATAAGCCGGATCGCTCGGCTATGAATCGGCCGCCTTTCGAGGCGGCCGATTTGGTGCTTAGCCCACGCCACTCGAGGCGTCGCGCCGCAGCTTGGTCTCTTCGGACTTTGAGAGCATCCGGCAGGCGCCCGGCGGGAGCTTGCCCAGCGAAATGGGCCCAAATTTGGTTCGCTTCAGCTCGGTGACGTCTTTTCCGAGCGATTCCAACATGAGCCGCACCTGCCTCTTCGCGCCCTCGTGAATGGAGATTTCAACGCCGGAGACCCCCCGTTTCGGGTCGAAAAACATCAAGTCGGCCTTTGCGGGAGACGTCTTTTTGCCGCGGCGGCGCTCACCGGGCCTGGGTGCAT
>JACDEQ010000327.1:1965-3028 GCA_013816225.1 Armatimonadota bacterium
CTATGCTTAGGGTGCGTAAGCAAAGCTGCCAGGCCACCATCGTTAGTGAACAGCAACAGGCCTTCGCTGTCCTTGTCAAGTCTGCCCACCGGCTTCAGGGTCACCTCCATATCCGGCAGGAGGTGGGCAACGGTCTTGCGTCCCAGTTCGTCGCTCATTGTGGTCACCACGCCACGCGGCTTATTCATTGCGAGGATAAGGTGGCGCTGCGGGTGGAGCACACGCCCGTCGACCTGCACCTTGTCGATGTTCAAGTCGACCGATACGCCCATATCGCGGACCGTTTTGCCGTTGACCTTGACCCGTCCTGCGGCTATGATCTCCTCGCTCTTTCTGCGGCTCGCGATGCCCGCGGCCGCCATAGCTTTGTGGAGCCTATCGGGCATTTTGTGGCCGCCGGCGAGGGCGCGGCCGTGAGCGAGGGCGTTGACGCCGACGCAGGCCGAAGACAACGCTGCCTGTCACTGCGCCGATCGCGGCCAGGGCTTGCCAGGGGGGCGCGCCGGGCATGTCGTCGGTGGCCACGATTGCGGCTCGGACTTGTTGGCCGTCAAAGCTTGTGGCATTAACGTATCCGAGCACCTGGCCCCTCTGGAGGGGAGCTCGCGCCTCTTCCCATTCTATCGACGGTTGGCTGGCGGCGTGATCCCTTCGAAAGATGACAAAAAAGTCTTGCGCGAGAACGGCGGGCATCGTAGCCGATACTCCCGCACGCACCGGCGCGTTGCCCACCCATTGCCCTTTGTGCATCGGTTCCGACCGTTGTAGCTCGGTAAACGCCCAGTCGAACATCGCCTTGGTGTCCTTCGGCCAGTCGGGGCTATTGAGCACAACCGTTAGGAGCCTCCAGCTATCGACCGATTTAGCCCCGACAAAACACCTGCCCGCAGGCTTAGTAAATCCGGTCTTGATGCCCTCGATAAAGGGGTCGAAATCAAGCAGTTTGTTCGTGTTCTGCACTAACGTGTCTTCTTGGTTGATCGAACGCAACACAACCCAGCTCGGAGCGCGAACGGTCCTGCGAAAAACGTCGTTCTTCATCGCTTCACGAGCTATGGTTACG
>JACDEQ010000328.1 GCA_013816225.1 Armatimonadota bacterium
CTCCTACGTCATCACGCCCGCGGAGTGGATGGAGATGGCGCAGATGATGGGTATCGAAAACATGGGCGGGCCCGCTGTCGGATTTCTTCCGGGCTGGCCAACTCCGACTATTGCTCGTGGCCAATCGGCAGCGGAGGCAATGAAGAACATGGCGGGGATGGGGGGCATGGCGGGCGCTAGCTCGAACATGGCCGGAATGAAGATGGATTCGTCGTCCTCCAATGCGCCGATGAATCACGCCAACATGACCACGGCACCCGATTCCGCCGGCAAAATGGGAAGCATGAACATGAAGGGGATGAACATGGATCAATCGGCGATGACGCAGATGCACATGCGCATGATGGAGGATCCAGTCATCCGCGAACGTGTGATGCGTGACACCACGATGCGACGGCTCATGAATGAGATGATGCAGTCAATGCCGGCAGATCATGAAATGAACATGCGCGAGATGGCTCCTTCTCGCACGGGTCGTTCGGCACCGATTTCACCGGCGACAAAAAAATCACGCGCCGCAACGTCCACCAAAACCAGGACCGTCTCTTCGATGAAAAAGGCCTCGAGCACCAAAAAGGCTAAGTCGTCAACGTCCAAGGGAGCGTCAACGACACCAGGAAAAGCCACGGCTAAACCAGCACCGAAGCCCACGATGGATCACAGCAAGATGAACATGCCCGGGATGGAGATGCCGCCCGCCAAGAAGAAGTGATGGACGAGCGCGAGAGGGCAATCGTTCCCTCGGAAACCGATTACAGTCAGCCCGCACGCGCTGGTGGTGCCGCCGTAGAGACCACGTCATCGGGACTCAAGGCAACTATACGAGAGCGCCTAGCCCTTCACGCGCTCGATTATCCCATTCCTCCGTCAGCCAATCAACTCCGCTACATGCTCGGCGGGCTGACATTCGTTGGAATAATCGTTCTGATCATCACCGGGCTTTTCCTCGATCAGTTCTACAATCCCTCACCGCTCGCCGCGCACGACAGCGTCTTGTACATCATGACGCGCGTGCGACTTGGAAACTGGATACGATCGCTCCACTATTGGGCGGCGACCGTTGTTTTTATCACTGTCTTTCTGCACCTCGCATACGTTTTCTGGCGGCGCAGCTACGCGCGCCCGCGAGAAGTCACGTGGTGGGCTGGTGTCGGCCTTTTCGGCGTCATCTTTGGACTCATTTTCACAGGAACAGTTTTGCGGGGTGATCAGGAGGCTGGCGAAGCGCTTGCTCACGCCGTCGCTGGCGCCAAACTCGCGCGAGCGCTCGGCTCGGTTATGCGCCCCGACTGGGCGGAAAGCACGACGCTCTTCACCCGCATGCACAATATCCACGTGAGCCTGCTGCCGATCGCTTTGCTCGCTCTGATCGGATTGCATTTCACGCTCATTCGCGTTCTCGGGATCCACGCCCATGAGCCGAAAACCGAGCGCTTCAGTAACCACGTGCGGAAGTTGACCGGCGTTGGCCTTCTGTTGTTCGCGGCGCTCGGTACTCTGGCTGCGCTGGCGCCCCCGGGAATTGGCCACCCCGCGGTGGAAGGGGTCGAAGTCACCAAACCGTTCTGGCCCTTTTTGTGGATTTATTCAGTCGAGAACAGCGCGGGAATGACAGGCATGGTCGTCGCGCCGGCGATCCTGTTTGGCTTTCTGGCGGCGGTACCGCTGTTGGATCGTCGGGATCACGGACATCACCGGCCGCCGCGCCTGCTATTGGCTCTGGGACTCATCATGTTTGCCCTCTACGTAGGGGGCATTATCTACGGGGTTTTCGCGCCATTGAAGCAGCACATGGGAATGTGAGGGCACCTATGAATTCTCGCGGCATTCGATTTCGCATCCTCATTCTTGCGCTAGGAGTGTTCCCGTTCCGTAACGCGTCCGCTCACGGCACTGGCGCTATTTCGCTGAGCTCCAAGCAGTCCTCTCCTGGCCTGACGATAACAATATTCGGGACCGAGTTCGTCCATAATTCTTCGGTTCGCCTCGAGTTGCGCAGCATTCTGGAGAAGGTTGTCTTCGGCCGCGTTCAAACGAGTGCCAAGGGTACGTTCCAGCAGACCGTCACGATTCCGGCGAATAGCAAGCCTGGCCAGTACACCATCGTCGCGGTCGCTCCCGACGGCGATGTTGCCGCACAGGCGACGTTGATGATCGCTGACGTGGCAGCGGCCCAGGAAACTCATCCGGGCATGCACGACATGCCGGGAATGCAGGGTATGGGCGGAGCCCACGCGACAGCGGAGATGATGGACGTACCAATCCCGATTACGCCTTGGGGCTGGGCCGTAATAGCTGTAATCGTGCTAGTGTCTGCCGCGACGGGGGTGTGGCTTCTCCAGGGCGGACGCCAGTTTTTGGCGTAGACGGCTTTTCATCGGCGGGGTCTAACCGCCGACTGAGATCCAGCGCGCTACATCGCGCTAAGCTTCTTCTGGAACTCGGCGATCTCCTTGGTCTGATCCGTTTTCATCTTCTGGGCCATGCTCTTCACCTGAGGGCTCTTGGCCTTGGGGAGATACTCGTCGATCATCTTGACGGCCTGCTGATGGTGGGCGATCACGTTCTTGAGGAACGTCCGACTGTACTCGGCACCCGACTTCCCTTTCAGCTCATCGACCATTCGCTGATTGTCCGGCATCACGCTCGGAGTGTAGGTGTCCTTGTACTGCTTGTCGAGCATGGTGATCATCTTCTCGATCTCAGCATCCTGCTTCTTGTCCATTTTGGCGGCGTCGCCCTTGACGGCAAGATTCTCCTTTTTGTCGAGGGTCGGATGAACGATCGCAATGAGGCCCTTGTGATGGTCGCTCATCATCCTGAGGAAGTCGCGATCCGGATCGCCTGTCATATTGGCCATTCCGCTCATCTGCATATTGGTTGAGGTGGTCGCGCTATCCGCCGGCGCTCCCATTGAAGGTGCAGGAGCCATCGCAGTGCTATCGGCCGTCGAATCCGGCTTTGGGGAGCAGGCGGCAAATGTCAGGAGGCTGATGAGAACCGCTGACTGTCGCGCAGATATAGGA
>JACDEQ010000329.1 GCA_013816225.1 Armatimonadota bacterium
GCGCTGGGTTTCGAACGAGGTTTGCGTTTGCATGGGAGAAGGCAAATTATAGCCAACGGACTGCCTTTCCGAAAAATTTCGCGAAATTTTCAAGAGAGTGCAACGGCGAGTGAAAACGTGGCGTTGGAATAAACAAGAAGATCTCGGGTTCTTGAAAGAGAACTCCGAGGTCTTCCCTTTTTGCCCCCTAATCTTCCGAATGGCTCTTACGGTCTGGAAGCGGCGTAAAGTACTGCTCGTGCTTGCAAAAGGCGGCGAGCTTCTTCAATGCGTTCTCGGCATCCTCGTCGAGGGTCATGTTTGTGAGCAAACACATCGACAACAGAGCAAAGGCCTCATCTTCCGTGAGGCTGAGCCTGGCGTGCTTTTCGTAATCTAATGCGACCAAATTAACCTTCCTTGGGACCCCCATCCGATAAGTTCCGACTGCAATCCACTACAGGTTGTTCGCAGAATCGGTTCCTAAAGTTTCAAGAAAGGGTCGAGCTAGTCTAAGGGCCCACCCTTTTCGGTGTACACAAGCGCCCCGAAACCTCGGCGAACACGGCGAGCTTTTGCATCATCGACTCGAATGCCTCGGGAGACAGCGCTTGCGCCGCATCTGAAAGCGCCTCTCGTGGGTTCGGATGAACTTCGACCATAAGTCCATCCGCTCCGGAAGCGATCGCGGCGCAGGCCATGGTCGGCACGTATTTGGCGACGCCCACCCCGTGGCTGGGGTCGACGATCACCGGAAGATGCGAGATCTCCTTCAGCACCGGCACGGCGGAAAGGTCGAGCGTGTTTCGCGTGTAGGTCCGGTCGAGCGGATGGACACCGCGCTCACATAAGAGCACCTTGCTATTGCCGTGCGCCAGCAGATACTCGGCTGCGAGCATAAACTCGTCGATGGTCGCCGAAGGACCCCGCTTCAGCATCACCGGATGCCGGCTCTTGCCCGCCTCGATGAGGAGCGGAAAATTCTGCATGCTCCGCGCGCCGATTTGGAGGATATCCACATGGTCGGCAACGAGCCCCACCATGTCAGGGGACATAACTTCCGAAATGGTCTTGATTCCCACCTCGTGGCCTACGCGTTTCATGATGCGAAGGCCTTCGTCGGCGAGTCCTTGGAATGCATAAGGGGAAGTTCGCGGCTTGAAGGCTCCGCCTCGCAAGACCGTCGCCCCGCTTGCCTTGACAATCTGAGCGGACCTCTTTAGCTGGTCGTAGCTCTCAATGCTGCAAGGACCCGCCATCACGACGACCTCGGGGCCCCCGAATCGTACATCGCCTATTTCGACGATCGTGCTATCGGGGCGGAATTCTCTCGAAGCGAGCTTGTAGCTCCGGCTAACCTGGGTGACCTTGCTGACCCCGGGCAGAATCTGGATCCTCTGCTCGAGGGGGTCTCGAAGGTCGGTGGGAATCGCGGACGGAATACCGATCGCCATCACGCTGCCGGGCATAAGCAGCGACTCGAGCTCGTGTCGATGAATAACTTCACAGACGCCTTCTATTTCCTCCAGCGACGCCCCAGGCCGCATAACGACCACCATTAGTATCGAATCCTCTTTAAGCCTTTGGGCATGCGCATTACCCTGATAGGAAAGCCAACAAAGTTTAGCGCATCCCGGTACAAGTCCATAACCGCCGCCGTCACCTCGCCCTGCGTGCGCCTGCGCAGCACCATCGCAAGGTCGTAGAACCAGTAGAACACCATCCCAGCCACGACGACAAAGATCGCGAACGCTTGGCTTAAGATTATGTCCGTGACGATCGTGAAGGCGATCAGCAACACAGCCGTGAAGATCATCGTCACCATGAAACCGCCCACGAAGCTGTGGTCCCTTCCCGCGAACATGTGGTACAGCGCGGCGCCTGTCCAAGCCGATCCGACAGTCCAGGCGAAACCCGTTGCGTAGTCTGGAAACTCGTCCGCAATGAACGGAGTCCAAAGCGCGATCGCGGCAGCCGAAGAAAGGGCGAATGGGATGAATACGAGAAACTGGAGTGGGGCGGGAGCGGACCTAAGGCTGGCTAACGCCGCCAAGGAGCAGATTGCCAGAAGCCAACTGCCCTCAACGCCGAGGCGCGCGAGAAAGTCCAAGCCTTGTGGGCGCACCCAGATGAAGATGAGGCTCACAAGCGCGAGGAGGCTAAAGAGATGCCATAAACCGACGCGCTTCACAAAGGACACGACAGAGGAGTAGTCGCCGCTTGCAACACTTCCCGGAACCGAGATTGGCTCCGGAAAGTAAGGGGAGTGTATCTGACCCGTCGAGCGTTTGCTCAGGGCGCCGCGACCATTAGAATCGGAAGTGAGCGAAGGCCTTATTGGCGTCCGCCATCCGGTGGGTATCCTCGCGCCGCTTCACGGTTGCGCCCTGGCCCTTATAGGCGTCCATGAACTCGCCACTCAGCTTTTCGATCATGCTCTTTCCGCTGCGCTTTCTCGCGTTGGTCACCATCCAGCGGATTGCGAGCGTCCTGCGGCGGACGGGGCGGACCTCCTGAGGAACTTGGTACGTCTGGCCGCCTACACGGCGCGGGCGAACCTCCATGACGGGCATTGCGTTTTGAAGCGCGCGCTCGAATATCTCGACCGCAGGTTTGCCTTCTTTTTCCTCACAGATATCGAGGGCCCTGTAAAAAATTGATTCGGCCTTGACCTTCTTTCCGTCGAGCATGAGTCGGTTGATAAATCTCTGCGCTAGTTCCGAGCTAAAAATCGGGTCCGGCAAAATCTTCCGCTTGGGGGTGTGTCCTCTTCTTGGCATAGGTTACTTAGCCGCCTTCGGCTTCTTTGTGCCGTACTTGCTTCTGCTCTGCTTTCGATCGGCTGTGCCGGAGGTTTGCTGTGTTCCGCGCACGATGTGATACCTAACGCCTGGCAGGTCCTTCACCCGGCCGCCCCTGACGAGCACGACGCTGTGCTCCTGCAGATTGTGGCCGACACCGGGAATGTAAGCGGTGACTTCCACACCGTTCACGAGGCGCACACGAGCGACCTTTCGAAGGGCCGAGTTCGGCTTCTTCGGAG
>JACDEQ010000076.1 GCA_013816225.1 Armatimonadota bacterium
GTGCTACTGTCCTTAAGCGACGTTGATGCTATCTCGCGTGGACCCAAGAGCGGATTGCTTAAAAATCACCTGTGGAGAACGAGGTCACGCCCACCCGGGCCGGCCGCTTCAAATTGCACTCCCTTACGTTTCTGATTCTAGGCGCGCCTAGCCTTCCCTAGCTCCGTGCTCGGATAAAGGCTTGAAACGAAGCGTCGTAAACTCCCGATGAAAGTCGCGTCGATCGCGCTCTTGCATTGCGACCGCGTGGCGATCTGGCCCTTCCACTTCGCCGCGTCCCTGAACCATATCCGTCATCGCTTGCTGCGATTTCCACATTGAAAACGTTGCGACTGACCGCGGAAACCGTATTGCGGCCAACGCAAAGGACGACTCCGGATGGTCGCGAATCAATTCCTCGACCGGCTTTCCCCATCGAATAAACCGAGGTACCTCGGGAATCTTCAAACGGGCAAGAGTGAATGCCGCAACCGGAGCGAGCGGATCGTAATCCCCCGTATCCTCGGGAAGATCGGCGAATTCGCGGACAGAACCCCACCGCCTGAGAAAAGACATTCGTAAATGCCATCCCTTTGAAAAAACATTGCCGAGCGGAGTCCTATTAAGAAAATCGTCGATGGCTTCCTCGCTTTCCCAAGCGGCAAACATCATAAGGTTTCTCAGCTGAAGGCGGCCGGGTGAGAAAATCGGAGACCCGAGCCGCATTGTCGTCATGCATTCGGCGTGTACTAGTCCCGGGACGGAAAGGGCTGTCGGAGGACTGAGTAGCGTGGCAATAGTCCTTACAACCGATGTTCGCGCGATTCCAAATGTGAAAATCTTCAATTGGTTGAACTTTGCCCGTTCCTTCTAATCTGATAGTGCATTTGGTACGCCTTGAACCTATACAGCGTGATCGAATGATCGGCTGCCAATTCAGCATTCCCGGAACCACAGACAGAGATTTGCTGCCGAAGAGCAGGGATGGATCGCTTCCAAAGATTTCCGCGCCGATCTTCAACGAAAACGTAAAAGCCGGTGTCACGTACTTCGTCTGCCGCTGCAACCAATTGCAGTTCGCCTGCTGAACCTGGCCGTAGAGCAAAGACCACCGTCACGTTGCCTTGCGGCAGAGGGAAAACGGATTTCACGCCATTAACTCCCGAAGGTAGTTGGCAAGGCAGATACACGCCGTAGAAAACAACCTCGCCGGTCTCCTCTATCGATCGGATCCAAATCGTGTAAACAACGCTTCCTTCGCCATCCACAAGTTGAATGATTTCGCTGCTGAAGTTCGATGTAACGTGCGGTCCTGCGGTCGGTAAGTTGAGCTGCTGAACCCTCCTGCCAAACAGTTTGGAGACAAGCCTTCCGAAGATGCCAAACCGAGGTTCCCATGAAGAGGTAGCTTCAAAAGTGTAGTCGATTGTATGTAGATAGAAGTCTGCGACCTCAGGGTTCACCGCGAGTCCCAACTCACAGATGTCAGCGTGTAATCCTGCTCCGGGCGTGTTCTTGCAAATCGTCAAATGCTTCTCGGCGGCAAAGCGCTCAATGAAATCGCTGGACGTCTCGTCAGGTCTTCCGATGGGACCGAGCAGCCAGTCGTCACGTTCGGGGTCAACCTGTCGCCCCATGCAAATGTGCCAGCACTGAGCAAGCCAATCGAGAGGGTTCTGCGCTTTCGGGAAGGCCATGACTAAAGTCGACCAGATAACCAGAATACCGAACCCAGACGTTCTCGCAGGTAGGTCGATCCGTATGCGCCTTGACAAGCGGTGTCGGGTGGCGGGGACTTGTGACGGGGCGCTTTCGAAACTCCGCGACTTGCTTCCCCAAGTCCCCGATGGCAGCCTACCGAACACTGGATGCACATGACAAACACGCACGCGCACAAGACGGATCGTGACTATGGTCGGTGCCGGCGTCTTCCTACCTTGAATGGACCTCTACGCCGATCATAGGGCCATAGTCTTAGCCTTCCCGTGTTGAGGCCGGGCGCAATCTCCACAGGATCGGGCGAATAGAGTGGCGCGAGAATTTCACTTGGACACAATAAAGCGGCAAGCGCATCGATAAACGCGCGTCATCTGCCTCGAAAAAGGCAGTTGCGTGCCTCTTTGACCGGCAGGGCAACCAATGCGCAAATAGCCACGTTGCGCGGCCGCAGCTCGCTAGCAACGCTATGATATTACTACCCCTGATTGTTCACAGTAAACATTTTGACCTAGTGTTTTGTTTCGGTTGTCACGATCCGAAGGCCCCTTTTGCCTCGCTTACTGGCTGATAGACTTGCCCCACAGACGGTCGAGCATCGCTTCGAGCGCGCGGTAGTCGCCTTGCATCGCGAGCTGGACTTGCTGCCGTATCGCTATCTCGAGGCGAGTCATAACCTTGGGTGGAGCCTTACCGACAGGCTCGTTCAGCAGCTTGCAGTACAGCTCGCGCGCCTGAGCCGCCCTAGCTACTGCCTCCGCGTTGCGTTGGCCAGCCATGTTGCGACGCGGATCGTGTCCTCGTTGGAAACCTTTGCCGCGCGGTTTCATTTTTGCAGCATTTCTGCTAACGGTCTGTTCGTCGCCATGTTCTGTCCGAACGTTGGGCGTCTGGGGTCGGCACTGCCGTGACCTGTGTCCGACGCCTAATCGGTTACCCTTATACCATACGGCGCCGCATATCTGAGCGGTCCGCGCGGAAGAAGCTGCACGGTATAAAAAGGGGCGAACGGTCACACAACGGGTGGGCCCCTCTTCTGCCTCCCGTAGTTCTTGCCGTAAGTGGGGAATTCTCGCGCCAGCTTATGTGCCCGATCCTGTGGAGATTGCGCCCGGCCTCAACACGGGAAGGCTAAGAGAACGGCGTGGCGGAATAGCGCTCGTCGAGGCTAAGCTGATCGAAAGATCGTGCGCATCATTTCCCAGTTTCACGACTACTACGATTCCGCGCAAGGGTTTGGGCAAGATCCGAACCTGATTTATAGGCGCACGACTGAAGTCGTCGATCTTGTGGAGTGGAAATGGGATCGTCACGTCTCCGAAATTTTTGAGAGCCAACCTTACCATTACAAATTCAATGCCAGGTTGGCCGTAATCGGGTTCTGCGGGCGAATGTACTCTGTCTGGATTGGGCGGGAGGTGCAACTGGATGCAGAAAGCTTCGGAAGCCACACCCACGAACAACTCCCCATGTCCCATGAGCAAGTAGTAGAGCAGTTCGAGCTATGCGGCTATGGACCTGAGAGATACAAGAATGCTCGCGTCGCCCTCGCGCGGCACGAGGGTGCGACAATCGGGCTCGATGCATACATCGAACTTGGATGTCCCGTCTTCTTGGCGTTTGCTCCGCGCGTCCACTGGAGGAGCAAGGAGGTGGTGGTCGTCAAGAATCCCAGGTTGGCCACGTTGGGGTTCATGAAGACCGTCGAGCCATTCACTGCCTTCCAGGAGATTGCGATGTTTATCGGCTCGATGCTTGCGCCCGAGGACCACGCGCCGAGAACGGTGGGTGGCGACCCGGTGATCGCAGAGCAAAATGGCTTCGACAAATGGAGCTTCAGAACGATGGCGCCAGGTCAAAAGAAGCTGAACCGAAAGGCAAACAAGGCTCGGAAGAGACCCGATGCCTGAGGAGCCGGCCAAGCTAACGCCCTCCGCGCTACCGGGGAGCATATTAGGGATGCGATGATGGCTACCGGGCGTTGAAGAAGACCTCTTCTACCGTAGCCTCTCTCATGGTCGCCGGCGGTGTAGACCTGCATCAGGTAAAAGAACAGTTGGGCACTCGCAGATCAGCTTGACCGCGAACCTCTACGCCCACTGCTCGTGCAAGGCGTTCACCCGCGCGTCGTCATGGATATCCTGGGTCACTCCCAGATTTCACTCACAATGGACACCTATTCGCATGTCATGGGCGAAAGCAAACGGGAGGCGGCCGATGCAATGGCTGCGCTGCTTGCGGGGTCCTGATCCCAGCTGAAAAGAAGGCGGCACGACAGATGAGCAAAAGGCTATGACAACTCGAACCGCATCGATCGCGGTCGTGTTCTTTTGCGCCATGGGAGCGGCACGACTGTACGGCTTGGGCTCGCAACCCTGTTTGTCGTTTACGGGTGCGGCCCAGCCTCCGCCTCGTGTACTGCGTGGGGTCCAGTAAGACTTAGTGCCTCTGCAGCCCAATATAATTGCAAGTTAGGCAGAAGAAAATGAGAATTCGGCGATTTGGCGCTCTCATCGGAGGGCTTGTACTAGCTCTTTTTGGCGTCGCCGGTTTGGTGGGACTTTCAAGCTCGCTTTCTCAGTTGAGTACAGCAAATCCGAAGCTTCCGTTTTCCGTTGCATTGGGTCAGCTTGTTCCAGACTTGATTCTGCTTCTGTGCTGGCCCGCAGCCATTGGGTTGCTTCTTTCCTGGAGGAGAAAACGAAAGCTGCACTGATTCGGTGTTGTCGCCCATTCCTTCACCTTCCCGGCGGCTGTTGCCATAATCTGAGCTGATGGGCAAGATCTTCGCGATCGTCTTCGCTATGGGGGCTGCCCAGCCTCAGCAGCCGGACCTCCATTGGGTTGCCACCGTAGACGGAATGGGCATCTCCCTCGTCCACGTTGGCAACCTCATGCAGCGCGCGAAGATTCCCGCACTCATCATGGGTTCGCGTTCATACGGCGTAAGTGTCGAACGCTCTGATCTAGAGCGCGCCATCATTGTAATAAGGAAGGATGCCAAGGTTAGGCCGTACCACTATATTGAGGCGAGGGGCGTGAAGTCGGTTGGACTTCCTGACGAAAAAACCTGGAAGGTCCATACGCTCAATGTTGCTTGGGATGAGCTAGCTAATTCTGCCGCACTAAAGGCCGACGCGAACTTATACGCCTTAGCGAAGAATGGCTTGCGCCAGGCGCGAACTTATTGGCGCAAAGAAAAACGGAAACCGTACGTACAACGGGTCAGCGCATTCGATATGGAATACCTTGCCGACGATATGAAGTTCCGCCACGGGTACGTTGCGGTGGTCTACGTTTCTCTTAGAGGATGGGCGGACGTGACAGGTGAGTTCCATATGTGGGCGTGGGATCACGGCGGCCGAGTTCAGACGCGATGGGCTTCTATCGAGGTGCCCAATCCTTGGAGGATTCGCGGCCTTCAATTAGCTCTATGTTCATCGTCCCGTGAGTCGAAACGGTACCCGTACTCGTTGGAGCATTCCGTCCGCAACATAACTAACTTCGAGACCACCGGGGAGCCATTGCGTCATCGTTCCATTGCTCGTCCCTGCCCGCTCGTGTATTTTTCTCCTGTGTCCCTTCAAGTCGAGAAGCCACAACTCCACTTTTTCCTTTCCTCGTCCACCCTGCTGAGTTTCGCAAAGGAACAGCTCGTTCCCCTGATTAAAAACGGAGCTCATCAATCGCGCACCTCGCCCGAAGTCGACGCTGAATTCTCGTTTTGCTCCATTTTTGTGCCAAATGAGAATTCTCCTGGGCGTCTCGGTACCCGCAAGATGGTAACTCTGCATCAAAGAATTATCCGAGAGCACCACAGGGTTGAAGCCCCTCACGTTCAGCCTGGGTCGTTTGGAATCGGGGATCGAGCCGGTCCATCGAACAGTCCGCCGCCAAGGCTCCTTCAACGTGCGAACGTAGACGGCGCCCGTATCAAGCTCATCTCCGATAGCACTCTCGCACGTACTTTCAAGAACACCGGATGAATCGCGGAGCCACTGAACGTAGCTACGCGCGCTTGCCGGCAAAATTGGATCTCGATGCATCGCCAGCCAACTCTGTCCTTGACGAAGCCGAGGCCACTCGCGAATCATTCCGTCCTTCAGAAGGTCCCACAGGACGACCATGTGCCTGTCGCCGGTCAAGCCAAGCCAAATCAGGTATTTACCATTCGGCGAAGGAATGAGCCACCGCCCGCAATTTCTAGCTGCGAACTCCCTTGCAAGATTCGGCAGCCCGGATACGCGCTGGGACCGGGTGTCATAAGTATAGAGCTCGTCACCGAAGTTTGGGTTCCAAATGACGACCTTGGACTGGTCGACCCAGAAATACCAATGAGCCCCTCCCGGCATCGGCGCCGGATCGTCGGACAATTCGGGCCCACCGAGACATACGGACGCCGAGAGCGCCGCGGCCGCTGGGAACCAACGCTTCATGGCCGCATTATCCCTTCTCTGGGAACAGTTCGAGCGCCGAAATTACGATCTACACCCCTATCTTTAGTCCGGACATCGATGATAGGGGCGTTCGATTCAAACCGCCTATCGGTGCTAGTCTGTCGGAGGCATTCGTCGAAACGAGAGGTAGCAGTGACCTGTTCCCTGTAAAATGACCCATCTTGGATGTCGGGTTCGTCTCCTGAAGAAGGACGAACAAGAAGATGAAAGGAAAGAGGTATTCGGAGGAGCAGATCCTCAAAGTTTTGAAAGAAGTCGAGGGTGGCGCGAGCATGGCGGCGGTCGCCCGAAGTCACGGCGTGAGCGTGCAGACTATATCCCGCTGGCGCGAGCGCTTCGCGGGCATGACCAAGAGCGAGCTCGTGGAGTTGCGCAGGACGCAGGAGGAGAACCGGCGCCTGAGGAACGTCGTGGCTCGCCAGGCGTTGCACATCGAGGCTCTCGAGGAGGTGGCGAAGGGAAAATGGTAAGCCCGGCCTCACGCCGCAGGTTGTGCACAAACCTGATGGACCGTGGCTTTTCTCGGCGGCTGTCGTGCGTCGTTTCAAGGGTTTCCCGCCCTGCGAGCAGGCGAGAGTACAAGGACCCCAACCCCGAACTTCGCAGCCTCGTGCTGAGCGATCTGGTTGCGGAGTCGTCTCATTTGCAATGGTCTCCTAGACAGGCTACCTTGAAACTAGAGTCTAGCCTGCGCTCTCATAGAATCCCGCGCTTGCTCTGCCTCCCCACCGAACATTACAGAGACACCCATCCACATGCAACTATTGCTATGTTTTGGTAAACCATTGTCTCTCCATTCGAAGCGTAACTCGCCGAGTCGGCAAATCCCTCTGAACCGACCTTGGCGTCCTGCCTCAATGACCGACAACCATGAGCCGCTGAGCGCGCCAGCCGGAGTCGGTATCAACTACCTCGACGATGATGTCCTCGTTGCTTGCTACAGTGGCATAGAGGTGTGGCGTAGCCACAGGGAACGAGTCAGCGATATGCTTGCCGTAGACGGCACGGACATCAAGCCAGTCCGGTCTGGCTGCCGCGTAGTCTTTCGAATCGCGCACCTCTTTACAAAAGCTCTTGAACAGGCGCCGATGATTCGCGGGAAGGTCGGCGGCGTTCTGGATTACCGTTCGATACTCAATCGACTTGTTCGCGTGCCACCCGAGCAAGCCTACCATCCCCTTCGACTTCTTGAAGGAATCGTCAAAGTAGTCGTCATAGGCGTTCCAATGCTCCTCGATCGCAATGTACGGCGTCGCCAGCTTCCTGAACGATTTCCAGTCGCCATTGCAAAGCGCGACGCCGAGTTGGTCGGCGAACGAGCGGAGGGATCGTTGAATCGAATCCTCGTTCGCAGCGCCCATCCCCAGGGTCATCCAAATGATTATCGTGTAAAGAGCTTTCAATTTCTGCATCTCCCGATTAAATTATGGCTGGGTATGAGCTGGCCCTCGTGGTGCTAAGAATGCGCGCGCTGACTATCGCGACATCGACGCGTCTTAAGTTCTCGCCGATGCGCGGGCCTGCCTTGCCATCTACCTTCGTCATTACAACGAAAAGCAACCCCACTCGTCCCTCAGCTATCTGAACCCCGGTGCAAGCCCAGTTCACAATCAATGCCGGAGGAGCCGCAAGCGACTGCTCTGCCGTTCCGATGAGCCCTATCGACTCGGCGCATTCGTGGGGAAACGGCTCGCCGTGGTCGCCGATGATCAATCGGTTTACGTCATCAGGATTTCGAATGGTCGCGAGCTCGGGCGTTTGACTTCATCGCGAAGCGACGACGACTCCGTGACGTGGAAGGGACGGCTCGCCGACGGGAAGGGAGCCACGCTGAACCAATGCTTGGGTGCGCTCAGGCGTCAACTCTAGACTGCCTCTCGGCGCCCGTCATCGTCAAGAGAATCCCGCAAGCCGGTTGGCCGCTAGGGGGCGCGGCCAACGAGCCTCTTGCGGCAAAGGAATCTCGCGCTATAGGCGAATCCGCGCGCGAATGACAGTTGATTGAACAAACCACCCGATATACTGCACTCACATGCTGTGGTCGGAGCGAGCAAGAAGCTGACCGAGTGGTGCAAAAAGATGAACATCGGATTACGAGGATGCCTTTACGTTGCCACGGTAACACTCGCAATGCCTGCCTGCGCAGAGACCGGATTGTCGTCCGCTGTGCGGGAACTGCCCGATTATGGCCAGGGCCTCTCAGGGGATGGGAAAACGGTCGTGGGGTCAGCGAAGCGCGGCAAGCGAGTCGACGCGTGGAAATGGACGGCCAGGGAGGGCACGCGGTTTCTGCCAATGCCGAAGGACGCGTCATCGGCAGGTGCGTCGGATGTCTCCGATGACGGCACTGTCATCGTCGGCACAGCACAGATGAAGGGCAAGAGCTGGGTATGCGTATGGCGAGGAAGAGGCGCGGCGAAGGTTATCTGCCCGGATTCCACCACCAGCGGAGAGGTTGCGGTATCTGGCGACGGGAAATGGGTGGTCGGCGGGTCAAATGGGGCATTTAAATGGTCGGAAAAGACGGGCATCGTAAAGATGAGGCCCTCCTTAGCCGCCCGTCCTTACTCCGGAGCGACCTGCGTCTCAAAGAGCGGCACTGTTTTGGCGGGGTACTCCGATGTCGGGCCAAAGAGACCCG
>JACDEQ010000077.1 GCA_013816225.1 Armatimonadota bacterium
CCAGGATGGTAATCATGACGACCGTTTGGATCGCCAAAAAGATTGTGGCGGCATCAGACATAGTACGTAGCTTATTATAGCTAAGCTACGCCAGAGCCATCGGCATGACCACGCAAAGATATTCCACGTCGTCCTCGCTCGGCTTGATAACGGCCGCGCGATCATTCTCGGTCATCTGGAGAACCACGCCGTCGCCGACAATTGGGTCCAGCGAATCCAAGACGTATTGCCCGTTGAACGCGATTTCAACGTCCTCGCCCTCTTTGACCACCGACATCTCTTCCTTCACCTCGCCCACGCCCTCGCTGCGAGCCATCAAAGTGACTATATCGCCGTCGGATTTGAAAACGACCCGCTGCGAGTTCTCTTTGGCAAGAACCGAACAGCGCCTCAGGCAATCCTTGAACGTGTCTCGGTCCATCATCCACTTTCTTGTTGTCTCGGAAGGTATGACGCGCTCGAACGGCGGGAATTGGCCGCTAATCAGTTGTGACACCAGGCGTACACCGTCGCCTTCTACGCCTAGCCTACCCCCGCCGAAGGTCAGCCTCAACTCGCCATCTTCAGCCACAGGCAGCTTCCGGATAATGTTGATCGCGCGGCCCGGCACGATCGCCGTGACGGTGCTTCCGATTCCCGGAAACGCCGCCCTGCGAAGAGCCAGCCGATGGGTGTCGGTAGCCACGGTCCGCAGAATATCGCCGTCGTAATCGAATAGCACGCCGGTCAACGCGGCGCGGCCTTGCTTGTCCTCAGCGATCGCGAATTGGACCGAATCAACCATCCCAACGAAGTCGGCAGCTTTCATGGAGAGCTCAGCTTCGGGCGACAAGGTGGGAATCGCCGGGAAGTCTTCGGGAGGCATTCCGACAACGCGGTAGTCGCTCTGCCCGATCGAGATCATTACGTTGGAGCTGCCGCTCGGCTGCTCCAGGTGGACGTCGCCGTCGGGAAGCGAGCCCAGGATATCGAGGAGAAGGCGCGCGTCCAAGGCGATGGCACCCTCGGTGCTGACCATTGTGGGGATCGTGCGCTCGACCCACATCTCGCCGTCACAGCCGGTGATGCGCAGACGGCCCTCCTTAGCTTCGAGCAGAAGGCTCTTGAGCAGGCTTAGCGTCGTCGCTCGGCTTGTGGCGGGGGACGCAGCCAAGGCGACAGCGTCCAGAAACTCCTTTCTATTACAATCGACAATCATGCGAACTTAGAATCTTACTGCGAAATGGGGAGTTGAAACTGGCCGCTGAGCGGCAGGTCCAACTGAGAAGCGCGGTTAATGTCTGCGGCGCTCACCTCGGCGGTGATGCGGGCGAAAACCCTCTGGCGCTCGTCTTCCCTCATCCAGTCTTTCGCATAAGCCGCCGCTACCGCTTCTCGAGTCCTTCTGGATTCCGCAACTTCAGCGGAAAGCGCCGGATCGGAGAACATCATTTCCTTGAACTCGAGATTGAGTTCCAAAGGAAGCTCGTCGTCCAGGAACAAATCGATCAGTTTTCTGCAATCGTTAGTTGTCATAGCGCTCTCTCCAGTGCCGACCCGAGTTTGTCGCGCAGGGCGCGTCTCCCCCGGTATAGCCGCGACTTCAAGGCCGGCACCGATATACCGAGGACATCAGCCGCCTCCCGAGCGGAAACCTCCTCCAGGTCACACAGAATCAAGGGCTCGCGGTAGTCCGACGGCAAGTCGTTGAGCGCCTGCCGGACCGCTAACCTCAGGGCCGTCCTATCTTCCCCAGCGCCGTAGGAAGCGTCGTGCGGCAACTCCAGCAAGGAGTGCTGCCTTAGCTTATCGATGCACAGGTTTCGGGCGATCCGGAACAGCCAAGTCCGAAAAGCTCCGTCGGCTCTCAGGTCTGCCGAGCGCCGAATCACTCTCAAAAATGTCTCCGCCGTCGCGTCTTCCGCGTCCGAGCGGTTATTTAGCATTCGGTACGTGTACCGAAAGATGCGCTCTCCATACATCTCATAGAGCGCGCCTACCGCAGACGAATCGCCACCAGCCAGGGCCTGCAGCAGTCTCTTTTCGGCGGACGAATCTTCTTGCAAAAGGTGTTTATCCTCTCCTACGGACGGATATCGGGGCGGTTTGGCCGCCCGATATTTCATATTACTTGGTGGAGCCTGATGCTTCCTTGTGGAGAGGTTGGGGATAACTGCGTTCATCCCTCCGAGGGTGAAGGCTGCAATCGGAAATATAAGTCATACATGACCTCTATGACTTATAGGGGTGCTCGACCATCTTAATTCTGTTTGAACGGGCCGATGGCGGTAGTCGTGAGCTGCTCCTCGGCAAGGAATTCGCACGCCATCTCCTTGATCTCTGCCGTGGTTACGGCGTCGATCTTTTCGAGGGTCTCCTCGATCGGGATTTCGCGACCGTGGACCATCTCGTTCCGAGCGATCCGGTGCATCCTCGCCGACATGCCTTCCAAGCTGAGAACCGCGTTTCCCGCCATCATCTTTTTCGCGCGTTCGAGTTCGTCAGCCGGGATCTCGTCGTTGCGGACTTTGGCGAGTTCCGCCGAGACCACTCGGCGTAGCTCGTCGAACTTCTTGGGGTTGGTGCCGCCGTAGATTGTGAACGCGCCGGCCTCTTTGTAAAGCGCCGTGTAGCTGCCGATCGCGTAGACCAGGCCGCGCTTTTCGCGAACCTCTTGGAACAGCCGGCTGCTCATGCTGCCGCCGAGGATCGCGTCCAGTACACTGACGGTGAAGCGGCGTTCGTCCGTGATGACCACCGAGTCGCCGCCGATGCAGAAATGGACCTGCTCGACGTCTTTGGGAATCAGGTTCTCGCCGGTCTTCGAGGCGGGCTTGGCGGCGGCGGGTGGGTCTTCGCTGGCGCCGTTCAGTGAGCCGAGATTCTTCTCGACGGATGAGCGAAGGGCCTCCGGGTCGAGGTTGCCCGCGGCGCAGACGAGCGTCTTGCCTCCCGTGTAGCGGCGGCTGATAAAGCCGTTCAGAATATCGTGGGTGAACGAGCCGACGGATTCGTGGGTGCCGATGATCGGGCGGCCGAGCGGGTGGCCGCCCCAGCGCTTGCGTGCGTGGAGGTCGTGGATGTGGTCTTCCGGGCTGTCTTCGTACTTGCGGATTTCCTCTTGGACGACGCCCTTTTCGAGTTCCAACTCAGCGGGGTCGATCAATGAGTTCACGTACATGTCGCTGAGGGTCTCGACCGCGTTGTCCAGGTCGTCTGAAAGCACCCGCGCGTAGTAGCACGTCAGCTCCCGGTCGGTGAACGCGTTGAGATGCCCGCCGCGGCCCTCGATGGACTGAGCGATCTGCTCGGCCGTCCTATTCTTAGTCCCCTTGAAGAGCATGTGCTCGATCAGGTGGCTAATCCCGCCTTCGGTCTCCGATTCCATTCGGCTGCCGTTTTGGCACCAGACGCCGATCGCAACCGACTGGATATGCGTAACCGGTTCGCAGACTACGCGCACGCCGTTGGAAAGGGTGAACTTGTGGACCGTGGTGGGCATTGGGACAGTTTAGCCCTATGGTAACCGAAAGCGAGGATCACGGCGCGGCGCGGAGAGCAGCGGGAAGTAAAATTAGCGAGCCTCGCCTGAGAATGATCAGGTGAATTGCACGCAAGATGATAATCCGTTCGATGAATGCTCCAGGCGAGAAGAAACTCAATCGCAAAGCCAATAAGGAGGCCAAACGCCGCAAAGAGCAAGGCGGGGGCGGGTCAGCCCCCTCATGACGGCTGTATGGAGTACGTTGCCGCTGAATGCGTCGGGTGGCTCGGACAGACGTAACTAAATCTGCGCTGGGCCACGTGAGGTGCGAGGCAATTCGTGTGGCTGGACCGCCGGGCCGAGCAGGGCCGCGTGCGCCTGCAGCCGCCGCAAAAGCCTGCGGCGGCCGAGGAGACCCCGGCAGTCAGCACACTCTAATAGGTGCCGTCGGGTCTGGATGGCTTCTTTGCCATCCAAAACGTCGTCGAGTTCGGCTTGAGCTAATTTACAATTCACGCGGTAGCTTCTTTGAGGCCGTGTTCGATAAACGGAGCCAACTCCCTCCGGAGCAGAGCGCGCGCCCTAAAGAGCCAGCTCTTGATGGTTCCTTCGGGAGCGCCGACCATGTTGGCGATCTCATCCACGTCCATCTGCTGGTAGTGCCTCAACACTATTATACGCCGATATCGCTCGGGCAAGTTCGAGATCGCCCTGTGGATTTTGCTTTGCAACTCGCTATTCTCCAGAACTTCCTCCGGCCGGTCGTCGGCCTCCAGCATGTATGCGTGCTTGTCCAGGTCTTCGTCGGTCCTGTGCTTGGCACGGGCCATGTCGATGCAGACATTGCCGCAGATTCGATAGAGCCACGGGCGCAAGGGGCGTGTCCGGTCGAACTCTTTTAGCGAACGGTGGGCCTTCACGAACGCCGTTTGCGTGGCGTCCGCAGCGTCTTCACTGTTTCTCAGGATGCGGAACGCGTGAGCGTAAACACCCTGGTAATGCCGATCCACCAGCTCGTCGAACGAGCGCGGACAACCCCTGGCCGCTTTCTCGATCAACTCACCTTCGGTATGGATCAAAGCTGTGTTCATTTAGTTTCTTCTTCTCCTAAACCGCGTTTCAGTTGCGGTTTGAAGATACTACGGAAAGTCTGTGATGTATGTCAAGTTCTCTGATAAAATAGGTCTAAATCCCTAACGAATTTTAACTTGGACCTGAGAATCAATGGCCTCATTCTCGAAGGGATGAGGACAGCTTATTGAGCTTATTGCGGATGCACTTGCGGTGCGGGCCATTCTGTGGGGAAACTGTGCCCAATGCTGAACATCCTGGGCGCGCTCGTTCTCTTCACGCCACAGCAGGCCGATCTGGGCCAGGACATTTTGAGGATTCTCGACGATCCGGCCCTCAGCCGAGCGTCCGTAGGGGTCTTTGTGAAGGAACTGGATGGCGCCGTCTTATTCGATCGGAATGCGGACAAGAGGCTCATCCCTGCGAGCGTAATGAAGCTTGTCACCTCGGTGCTCGCGCTCGAAACTTTAGGCCCGTCGTACCGACCAAAGACGACGGCGTGGAAAATGGGAAAGAAGGCGTTCCTGGTCGGCGGCGCTGATCCGGGGCTGACTGTCGAAGAGTTGCTGGGGATAAGAAGGCGCCTGGGGATCGCTCGCGGCGACACCCTCGTGTTCGACGACGGACTGCTCGGTTCCGATCGGATCAATCTTGGCTGGGAGTACGGCGACATGATGCGGGGCGACGCTGCGCCCGTTAGCGCGCTGACGGTCAATTACGGCGAGGCCGTGGTTGTGGCGGAGAAGGGCCGGGTTTTCCTCGAGCCGCGCAACTTCGGCATCCAAATTCTGCGGCGCAGCGGGCAAGGGGAACTCGTTCTGCATCGCGATTTCGGCAGTTGGATGCTGAAAGTGAAGAACCAGCTGCCGGGAACGCGAAGGCTCGGCAGCGTCAGCCTTCCCGACCCCGCGCTGTGTGCAGCAAAAATCGTAAGCAGCTCCGCGCGCAGAGGCAAGGCGCCGGGCCCCCCTGCGAATGCTCTTGTGCATTCGCCTCGGGATGTGGCGGAGATTCTGCACGAAACCATGAGGAACTCCAACAATCATTGTGCGGAGACGCTCTTGAGGCTATGCGGCGCGGTCGGCGGAGAATCCGGGTCGTGGGACGATTCGTTGGCCCTCGCCGAGAAACTACTCTCCAAGGCTGGGATCTCGCCCGAAGCCTATCGGCTCTCCGACGGGTGTGGCCTCTCGCGATTCAACGAGATCACATCGAGAGCGTTGGTTCACTTGTTGGAATGGGAACTGCTCCGAAAGCACGGGCCGATCTTGGAAGCCTCATTGGCGAAGTCCGGCGAAGGGACGCTTCGCAATCGGCTTCTGGGGCTTGACGTGCTCGCCAAAACGGGGACGCTCAGCGGCGTATGCGGCATCGTCGGAATCGCCACGCCCGCACCCGACATGGAGAAGCTTGGGGCCGGGGTACCCATGCAAAGGAAACGCGTGCTCTTCGCGATCCTATTCAACCACTATGCGGGGAAAGCGGCGCGACCGAGGGAACTTCAAGACGCGATCATCGAGAGAATTTGCCGTCTGCCCGAACATAGCCCTGCGCGCGGAACTTTGACCCAGCCAAGGTAGTCTTGCAACTATGAGCCGGCCAACCATGAACAGAAGAGGGTTATACGCAATCCTATTGAGCCTCGCGGCAAGCGTTGCCAACGCGCAAGGGATGCTCGAACCGGTGTGGAGTGTCGATACTGCGCCGGGGTCTGTTGAGATCTCGTCTGACGGTGCTTTCGTCTTGCATTCCTATAGAGAAGAAACAGGCTACCGATTTGTCACGAGGGACATGAATACCGGCGAAGTCACTGGACAGATCGTTGTCGAGGACGGCTGGCATGCACTTAATCCCTCGCTGTCCGCCGACGGACGCTTTGTCGTCTCTTATTTCGACAACGGCCAAACATGGGCCACCCGAGTCTACAGGTTGTCGGACGGTGCTCTGCTCCGCCATATTCCATTTGCCGTTCGCGGACGCCTTTCCCCTGACGGCGAGTATGTGTATTACGCCGAGTTTGAATTTCCTTATCGACTCAGGAAGATGAGGGTCTCGGATGGAAGCATTATTTGGTCGGTTGTCATTGGCTACAGTGGTTGGGAATGGGACACTGCGGTTACGCCGGACGGTTCGCGCGTCGCTGGCGTTGCGTTCGTGGACAATCAATTCGAGATGATGACGGAATTCGATGCCGAAGACGGGACCCAGGTAAACCAGTTCCCGATCGCGGGCGGCGGCAACGCTGCTTGGCGAAGCCTACAATACACGCACGAAGGCACGCGCATCGCCTTTGCCCGGTATGACGGGCCATACGGCGGGACGGGCCTGCTATACGACGTCGCGCAAGGTGACCTTCTGGCATCCTTGTCGCATCCGAGCGTGCTCTCAATGCAGTTCGACGCACAAAGCAGGCAAGTGGCGACAGCTGGGTTAGACGGATGGCTCCGGATATGGGACGGATCGAGCTTGTCCCTTCTCGGTGTGTTCAATTCATTGATAGCTTTTTCATCGGACATCTCGGATGACGGAAGATTCATCGTGTTGGAGGGTCAAGAAGTGGAAGGTAGCCCTTGGCTCGTGAAGCTTGTCCGCAACCCTTTGTCGTCGATCATCGGAACCCCGGAGTCCGCGGTAGTGAAGCGGGGGCGTACCATATCCGGCGACGTAGGCTCGTTGTCCGACAACGACTCGCAGAGGCTATTGGTTAAGCCGGAAGGCGAATTCGACCCGTCGCAGCCGGCCATTCAGGTGGTTGTCGAAGCCACGGTCCCGGAAGGCAGCGTGCAAAGCCTCCGTCTTCTCGTCGACGGTGGCGCTTCGGCGGACGTCGAGCAGACGATCGAGTTGTATGATTTCGTTGCCCAGACCTATCTTGTCGTAGACGTCCGGCCAGCAACAGTGCCCGATTTGCTTGTGGTGGCAGATGCGGGCGGCGAACCTGCCAACTTCGTGGAAGCGGGAACTGGCAAGGTCCGGGCCCGGATTGGTTACCGGGAAACTGTCCTCCACGAGGCAAAGGCATTCATCACAGGCAATCCTGTAAATGGAGCGTGGGCGCGTTTGGACTATCTATCTTGGCGCATCGATCGCTAATTTTGGCCCACAGGCTTGTTCACCCATGGGGGTGTCAAGGATCGTGGATGAGAATAGGTAATGAGCCACATGCTTTTAGAAGGTGATCTATTCCCTAATTTCGACTTGCCCGATCAGGACGAAAAGCGACTCACGCCCGACAGCTTGAAGGGCAAACGCACTCTTGTTTGCTTCTATCCCAAGGACGACACCACCGGGTGTACGGCCGAAGCGTGCGGAATCCGCGGCGCCTTCCCGCGATTTTCCGGCGTGACGGTGTTTGGAGTGAGTCCCGACAGCCCGGCGTCGCACCGCAGGTTCATTGCGAAGTACAACCTGCCGTTCATGCTGATTGCCGACGAGGAGCACTTTCTGGCCGAGGCTTGCGGGGTCTGGATCGAGAAGTCGATGTACGGCAAGAAATACATGGGAATCGAACGGACATCGTTCCTCCTCGACGAGAACGGGAAGATCACCAAGGTTTGGCGCAAGGTAAAGCCGGTGGGGCACGCCGACGAGGTTCTGCAGGCTCTCGGATAGCAAACCGTGCCAAAATAGGCCATGCTTGTCCAACTATTAGCGGCGGCGACGGCATTGTCAAGCGGTGTTAGTGACCCTCTGCTCGACAAGCAGGTCGCGTCGGTTCTGCCCACGGTCAAAGAGGAGACCTGGCTCCAAATTCCGTGGCGGATGGACATTACATCCGCGCGAATCGAGGCCCAGCGGTCTCAAAAGCCGATTTTCCTGTGGATGATGAATGGGAACCCACTCGGCAGCACGTGAAACAACGGCTTGCTGGACCGTGTGTTCACATTCAACGACCCTAAAGTTATCAGAAGTCTTCAGAACGATTTCATTCCGGTGGCCGGCAACATTGCCGAGCTTGCCTGGAACCGCACGGGTGCGTCCAAGTGGTTTATGTCGACAGCCGGCAAAGTCAACTACCGCGTGCGATCGGGGCAGACCGTGCAGGGCTTCTACACGGTAGCAGCCGACGGTACGGCCTACGGATTCGAAAATGTGCGCGACGCGAAGGTCGTCCACGGCATGCTGAAGGAGGCTCGGGAGGCTTTCCACGCTCATCCGCCGGCG
This sequence comes from Armatimonadota bacterium, assembly GCA_013816225.1. Taxonomy (GTDB): domain Bacteria; phylum Armatimonadota; class Fimbriimonadia; order Fimbriimonadales; family ATM1; genus JACDEQ01. The sequence goes on from JACDEQ010000077.1 coordinate 8,699, forward strand.
AAGATCGCGATTTCCACCGAAGGCGCCGAGGGCGTTTTCTCGCGGTCACCCGATCCCACAGTTTCGGTGATTCGCGTG
>JACDEQ010000078.1 GCA_013816225.1 Armatimonadota bacterium
GCGCAGACGGGCGTAGCCGTCAACATTCGCCTTCGTCACCTAGGGCTACCTTTAGAAAGGTAGACAAACGATGCACGCCAGTGCTAATGTAGAGTTATCTTGGTCCTGTATGCCCACACTCCCAATGCGCGCGGAGAATGGCACAGCCTTGAGGTGCATCTCGAAGCCGTGGCCGATGCCGCGGGTCAGCTGGGCGAGAAGTTTGGCGCCGACGAGGTGTGCCGCGCTCTCGGGCTTGTGCATGACGTCGGTAAGTCGAACCCTGCGTTTCAACGCTACCTGGCGGATTGCGCCGCCGGAACTCCTTCGAAATCTGAGCCGCATTCGGCACCCGGTGCGGCGGCCTGCCAAACAGAGTTGAAGGCGTTCGCCCTGGCCGTCCTTGGCCACCACACTGGGTTGGCAAATCCCGAGAAGGCAAGAGACGACATCGCCCAAGCCGAGGCCGAAGCGGTCGGCCACGCCCGCGCCTACGCACGGCTCGTCGGCGTCCAAAGCCTAGACGCGGCTTGCTTGCCACCCATTTCCGAGCCACTTCGCTGCGAGATGTTCTTGCGCATGTGCTTTAGCGCGCTCATCGACGCGGACCGGCTCGATACTGAGGCGCACTTCACGCCAGACAAGACTTCGGTTCGTGGGGGCTATGTGGAGATCTCGCAATTGGCGCAGCAGTTAATGGCGCGGCTTGCTAAATTACCTGCGGAGGCCGGACACCAGAACAGCGCGGTCAATCAAGCGCGCGCCGAGATTCTTTCGCATTGCATTGAGAGGGCCGACGATGAACGGGGCGCATTTCGTCTCTCAGCACCGACGGGAGGCGGAAAGACGCTTTCGAGTTTGGCGTTCGCGCTCAACCACGCTAAAAGGCACGGCATGGACCGGGTAATCGCAGCGATACCGTATACGAGCATCATTGACCAAACCGCCGATGTTTACGGAGAAGTATTCGGTAGCCATAACCTTCTCGAACACCACTCCGCATTTGAGACGGACGACGGGTCCGAATCGCAGAACGATAAGGAATTGAAACGACGGCTTGCAGCCGAGAACTGGGATTGCTCGCTGATTGTGACGACAACGGTTCAGCTCTTCGACAGCCTATTCTCGAATCGGACCTCACGGTGCCGAAAGTTGCACAATATCACGAAGAGCGTTATTCTGCTCGACGAAGTCCAGACGCTGCCGGTCGAACTGCTGCTGCCTATACTGGATGCATTGGACCAACTCATTCAGCATTACGGGTGCAGCGTCGTGTTCTGCACTGCGACGCAGCCGGATTTCACAGGATTAGGCAGTACGCTGCTCAGCGAAGCGCGCGAGATTGTTCCGGCACCGGAACGGATGTTCGCCTCGCTTAGACGCGTGCAGTACGAGCGGATCGAGGAGCCGGTGTCCGTCGAGCAGGTCGCGGAGCGAATCGACGTGGAGCGGCAAGCGCTTTGTGTTTTGAATTCGAGACCGGACGCCGTGCGAGTAGTCCGCGCCTGCCGGCAGGGAGACGACCTATTTCACCTGAGCACCTTGATGTGCCCCGACCACAGAAAGCGCAACCTCAAAAAAGTGCGCGAGCGCTTACACAACAAGGAATCGGTGCGGCTCATATCAACGCAAGTCGTGGAGGCGGGCGTTGATGTTGACTTTCCGTTTGTCATGCGAGACATAGGGCCGCTCGACCGAATTATTCAGGTCGCCGGGCGTTGCAATCGCGAAGGGAGTTTGCCTGGATTGGGGCGCTGCATCGTCTTCGAACTTGTGGATGGCCGGTCACCGCAAGGAGACTACGGAACGGCAACGGCGGTGACGCAAACGATCATCGCCGAGCGGCAGGACGACTTCGATGCGCTCGACGCCGTACAGCGTTACTTCCGCGAGCGGTACAACTACAGCGGCGCGCAGGGGGGCAAGGGCAAGGAGATTCAAGGGTTGCGGCGCCGGTTGAGTTATCAGGATGTTGCCGACAAGTTCAAGTTGATTCCGGACGATACGGTTCAAATGGTAGTCATGAGCTACGACCGCAAGCGAGGGGAAGCGATTCTTGCAAGTGCCAAATGGGTGAGCCCGCGAGCTTTGTTCCGGCAGCTCATGCCCCTGAGTGTGTCTGTACCCGTGTACCAATTCCACCGGTTTCAAAAGGACGGATTGGTTTGCGAGCACGAATCGGGGGCGTGGCTTTACGAGGGGAAATACGACGAGTTGGCCGGCATAGGGACGGGCGAAGAGCGCGATCCCGCCGACCTGATAATCTAGCCGACAAGGCAAAGGAGGAAGTATGAGAGACAGATGGGTTTCGGTGAGGGTGACGGGCGATTTCGCGTGCTTCACGAGACCGGAGAACAAAGTGGAGCGCGTGAGTTATCCGATCATGACGCCGTCCGCAGCACGAGGAATCTTGGAGGCCGTCTTTTGGCATCCGCAGTTCACGTGGGCGATACGCGAGATACATGCGATGACTCCTGTGCGCACTTATTCGATATTGCGCAACGAGGTGAACAGCAAGATGTCGCCGGACCGCAAGGAACCGTTCTTCGTGGACGACGACCGTACGCAGCGGCATGCGGTGTGCCTGCGCGACGTGGACTACGCAATATTCGCCGACATAGAAGTGAAGCCCGGTGTAGGCGACGATCACGCAAAGTTCCGCGACCAGTTCCGGCGGCGCGTAGAGCGTGGCCAATGCTATCACCGCCCGGCTCTCGGATGCCGCGAATTCGCAGCCGAGTTTCAGCCGCACGACGGGTGCAAGCCAATCGAATGGACCGACGACCTCGGCCTCATGCTTTGGGATCTGTCGTATGAGAGCGGCCGCGCCCCGTATTGGCCGAAGTTCTTCAATGCCAAGGTGAATGGCGGAGTGATGGCGGTGCCTTCTTCGCCTCTCGGGAGTGAAGCATGATACTGACGCGACTGGTTGAGTTTGCGGAAGGAATTGACGAACTGCCCCCGAGCGGCTATCAACCTAGGTTCATAACGAAGGCGATTCGTTTGCGCGGAAACGGCGAGTTCATGAATGTTCAGCCGGTATCTGGAGAAACCCGCGGGAAGCGCTCTGGCCAGACGATTATCGTTCCGCAAGAATCGCCGCGCCGAGCGTCTGGCATCGTACCTCGATTGATAGCGGACAACGTGAATTACGCTCTAGGAAAAGCCCGAGAAAAGGACAATCCCGACGATGTCGCAAAGCGCCACCAGGTTTATTGTGGCCTGATTGCTGAATGCGCCAAAGCTACAGGAGAGGCACGCGTTTTGGCAATTGAGAAGTGGATAAATGACGGCGGCCCAACGAAGCTGCAAGACGATCCCTCCATTGAGGAAGACGACGACTTCATCTTTGAAGTCGACGGCGTGCTGCCAACCGACCTTCCTTCGATCAGAGAATTCTGGATCAGCCGAGCCAAGGCAGGTGCAGAGGGCATATGTCTTGTGACAGGCAAGTTCGGCCCTTTGGTTGATCGGATGCCTGCGCCGATCAAGGGCGTGCCCGAGGGTCAGATGAGCGGGACAGCGCTCATTTCTATCAACAACCCTTCAGGCGAATCGTATGGCTTGAGCGCGGCCCTGAATTCGCCAATCAGCTTATATGCCGCGGAGAATGCAGGCAACGCCCTCAACTACCTCCTTGCTTCGTCGGTACATTCGATTCGCGTCGGAAGAGCGGTTTATGTGTTTTGGACGAAGAATCCCGAAGGATTTTCATGGGAGTTTCTGAACGATCCGAAGTCCGAGGACGTCCAGAGGCTCCTAGAAAGCCCGGCCATTGGCAAGGTCTCCGCCATAGCTGACGCCAAGGACTTCTTCATCTTGGCGATGACGGCCAATGTGTCACGGATAGTCATACGCGATTATCACGAGACGACGCTTGACGCGGTGAAAGCAAACCTGGGCAAATGGTTTGGGCGGCTCGAGCTCGTGGGGCCGGACGGGCAGAAAGGCAACCCGTTAGGGTTATTCCGCCTCGCCGTCTCCCTATTCCGTGAAGCGAAGGATATGCCTGCGCATGTGCCGACGGCATTGCTCGCGTCGGCAATTAGCGGCCGCCCGCTTCCTGACTATCTGTTGGGTCTTGCCGTCAAGCGAAATCTCGCAATGCAGGGCCCATATACCGAATACCGGGGCAGGCGTCGTCTCAGCTACGAACGGCTTGCGCTCATCAAAGTATTGCTATCCCAGCATAAGGAGGACATTGAGTTGAAGGAACTTAACGAGAGCCATCCGGACAGCGCATACCATTGCGGCCGGCTAATGGCGATTTTGGAACGCATCCAGCGAGCGGCGCTCGGTGACATCAATGCGACGGTCGTTGACCGTTTCTATGGCGCCGCCTGCGCAAGCCCAGGCACCATCCTGGGCAATCTTGTTAACGACGCCCAGTCGCATCTTGGGAAACTTCGAAAGGAACGCAAGGATTACCACCATCAGTTGCGCCTGGAGCAGGTGCTGAGCGCAATCGGAGACCATTTCCCCAAGACGCTCAACCTACCGCGCCAGGGATTGTTCGCGTTGGGCTACTACCAACAAAAAGCCGCCGATAGGGCGGCTGCCGCTAAGCACAAGGAACTGCAAGTGGAAGGAGAGAAAGAGTGAAAGTACCGAAGGAAATCTGCGATCCGGGGAAGCGTTACGACTTCCTACTTCTTTTTGACGTGAGCGACGGCAACCCGAACGGCGACCCCGATGCGGGCAATCTGCCGCGTCTTGACCCGGAGACGATGCAGGGCATCGTAACGGATGTGTGCCTGAAACGCAAGATTCGCAACTACGTGGACATGGTTCACCAGAGCGAAGGCAAGACGGATAACGACAACGGCATCTTCGTTCGCGATAGTGGTGTGGCGCTGAATACGAAACTCCGCGAGGCCGCGCTCGCCGCGGACACCGAGGTGGAGAAGAACAAGAAGAAAGAGAACAAGAAGGGCCGTGAAGAGATGTGTAAGCGTTACTATGACGTCCGCATGTTCGGCGGCGTTCTTTCCACTGGCGATTACAACTGCGGCCAGGTGCGAGGGCCAATGCAACTGACCTTTAGTCGCTCGGTTGACCCGATTGTTCCGAGCGACATTGCGATAACGCGGGTAGCAATCACCAAGGAAGGTGAGCAGAATGAAACCGAGATTGGCCGCAAGGCGCAGGTTCCCTATGGGCTGTATCTGGGCAAGGGATTCTTCTCGCCGATGCTTGCGAAGGACACGGGCGTCTCGGAAGCCGACTTGCGCCTATTTTGGCTGGCGGTCCTCGGCATGTTCGAGAACGATCGGTCTGCGAGTCGCGGATACATGGAGCTTCGCGGAGTCTATGTGTTCCGGCACGATAACGCGCTCGGCAGCGCGCCATCGGGAAAGCTCTTCGAACGGGTCCACGTGAAGCGCAATGAAGATGTGGAGGCACCTCGCAAGTTCGAGGAGTATGCCGTTGTCTGCAACGGCGATGCGTTGCCCGAGGGCATCACGCTGCACAGCCTTCTCGATTGACGTGGGATGACACCAGGCGCGTGGCGGGAGGAGGAATGGGTGCTCGTTTCTGCAATCGAGCACTACTCCTACTGCCCGCGTCAGTGCGGCCTGATTCATCTCGAGAGCATCTTCGACGAGAACCCCTTCACGCTGAAGGGGCGGCACTTGCACGAGCGTGCAGATGAGCCATCGGCACGAGCCGAGAAAGGCGTGCGGGTGATTCGGGCTATGCCGATCTGGTCTGACGAATATGGACTGCTCGGCAAGGCAGACGTTGTCGAATTGCATGGCGACACCGCGATGCCGGTGGAATACAAGGTCGGGCGTGACGTGGGTGCGATGCATGCGGTATATCAGGCTGTAGCTCAAGGGCTATGCGTCCGCGAAATGCTGGGGCGCCGTGTGGGTAGCGTTGCCATTTACTACGGCAAGCAACACGGGCGCACAATGTACGAACTGACGGACGAACTTATTGCGGAGACGCTGCGGATCGTCGGGGAGATTAGGGAGATGCAGAAGGCGGTCTCCATGCCGCCGCCCGTTGCGGATAAACGGTGCCCGAAATGCTCGCTGATCGACGCTTGCCAGCCCTTCGCCGTATTAGGGGCATCGGCAACCGACCGCCGCGCGTTGTTTCGGCCCATGAGACACCTGGCTGCCTTGCCAGGACCCGCGAGCTACTCAACACGCTATACGTCGGAACGCAGGAAGCGCGGGTCTTCCTCGACAACGAGACGGCGATCGTAAAGTTTGAGGGTGAAGTGGTTTTGCGCGTCCCGTTGCATCATATCGGCTCCCTTTGCTTCTTCGGCATTGTGCACCCGAGCATTCCCTTGCTATTGAAGTATGCGGAGACCGGACGCCCCGTCGCTTTCTTCGATATGTACGGCCGATTCAGGGCGCGCCTCACCGGCAAGACCAGCGGCAACGTGTTGCTGCGGCGCGACCAGTGGCATGCCGCGCAGAACGAACAGAGAACTCTCGGGATTGCGCGGAGCTTCGTAGCGGGGAAACTGCAGAACGCCAGGCAGGTGCTTCTGCGCGGCGCGCGGGACTATCCGAACGCAGCGGCGAGGCTATCACCCGTGATACGCCAGCATGAAGCATGCATCGAGTCACTGCCGGCCGCCGCAACTCTCGACGAAATACGCGGCCTCCAGGGCGAGTGCGCTCAGGAGTACTTCGGGGCTTTCGATGCGTTGATTCGCGTTCCACCATCGGAGTTCGCCTTTGAGACGCGGAGCCGGCGGCCTCCGCGAAATCGAATGAACGCGTTGCTTTCGTTCGTCTACAGCATGGCAACATCGGACTGCGCCTCGGCTCTGGAAGGAGTCGGGTTGGACCCACAGTGCGGATTCCTTCATGCGTTCAGAGCCGGGCGCCCGGCTTTGGCTCTGGACTTAGTCGAGGAGTTTCGGAGCATATGGCTCGATAGGCTTTGCCTGAGTCTCGTAAATCGACGCGAGCTAACAGCGGGAGATTTCGTCGAAGCGGAGGGCGGGAGTTGGCGAATGACGGATGATGCTCGGAAGAAGCTCCTTGGCGCTTATCAAAACAAGAAACGGGAAGAGGTCAGCACCGAATGTTGGAGACTAAGGTTCCGATCGGCCTCTTGCCGCATCTACAGGCGCGGCTGCTGGCCCGCCACCTACGGGGCGACATCGCCACCTACGTCCCTTACATTCCGGCATAACAAAAGGTATGAGACCTGAAAGAGCGGAGCGATTCGACGTGCGGTCTGCTATGACATCCGAACCGTGTCGATTCCCGGAGAAGTTCGATTGGGGAAAATCTCGAAGGTCTGCGTGCGCTATGGTCAACGGGTACAGAAATCCGTGTTCGAGTGCTCCATTACGGACACGCTCTTGGAGGAGATGAAACATAAGCTCCTCGGCATCATCGATGTTGCCGAGGATAGCCTGAGAATCTATCACATGCCCGGGCCGCGATATCGCAGAGTGGAGGTCTATGGGATCGATAATTGGACGGACTTCTCGGGACCGCTAACAGTGTAGGGCGAACCCAAGGCGGCGGTCGGCGTAGGCTGCCCTTCGCGGTACCGGTTGAAGGTAAGGTGCCCCCCATGTCGACTGACTCGGTGAATCAAACCAGGGAGAATCTCTGAAATCGAATACAATTATGCCGTTGCACGGGAGGAATTTCTCCCGTGAGGATTGAAACCTCGAATGATGCAGGGCGGTTCAGCCCGGACGGACCGTTGCACGGGAGGAATTTCTCCCGTGAGGATTGAAACATCTCATGGTGCTACATCCAGGCAGGCGGCAAGGTGTTGCACGGGAGGAATTTCTCCCGTGAGGATTGAAACTGCGCAATCGTGCCGTCTACGGGCTTGCGCGCCAGGGTTGCACGGGAGGAATTTCTCCCGTGAGGATTGAAACTAGGCACCGCCTCTGCAAGCACTTACAGCGATTTGCGTTGCACGGGAGGAAATTCTCCCGTGAGGATTGAAACGGTGAGCCAAGGGGCGTAATCGAGGCCATAGAACAAGTTGCACGGAGGAATTTCTCCCGTGAGGATTGAAACTTTGCCACCCTGCGCGCTATGGAGCACGAAGGGCGCGTTGCACGGTAGGAATTTCTCCCGTGAGGATTGAAACTACAACGGCGCCGTCGCCATCGGATTCAACACCGGCGTTGCACGGGAGGAATTTCTCCCGTGAGCTGTTCGGCGACGAGCATGCGCAGACGTATTCGTACCGAACGCCGACCACGACCTCGAATTGGTTGAGGCCCCGATTGGGTGGGTCGAAGTTCGCGTTGCTAACGTGAATTCATCGAAACCCCGCTCGATTCCCTCGCGGCGCGGACGAGAAATAGAACCCGGCGCCCACGAACGATGCGAAGCTGAAGTGCGAGTTGACGTCGAGCGACACCCCGTCAGAGATACTTACCCCGGTCCCGGACTCGACGTATACGTTCTTAAGATGCTTCCCGGCGCCGATCCATCGGCTGCCGACGCCAGCGACGAAGGCGGTGAACCCCTCGTCTCCGCGAAAACTGCGCATGAGGCGTAAATAGGCTGTCTCCTGCGCGAGGATACCGGGGTGCCCTTGAAGCGAGAGAGCGCGGGAACGCCGACCCCACTCAATGCCGGCCGCAGTTCCGAGTCGCTTGAGGATAAGCTCGCAGGGACTGGTCGTGACCGAAACCGCTCAGTCGCTTATCCTTGGCATCCGACTCTCACTCTTTCCCAGGCCACCCAGCCGGCCTGCCGATCTGGAGCTGGACGAAGCGGAGGCCCAATGAGCCTACTCATAGCCTGACCCATACATTATCGGTGATGGTCTCCTCTTGGG
>JACDEQ010000330.1 GCA_013816225.1 Armatimonadota bacterium
TAGCCGCTGTGGCCGAAGTAGAAGCGCATCGTGTCGTCGCCGAACCGGTGCATGACGCTCAGCCACTGGCCGATCATCGAGCCGACCACGACCACGACCAGCGCGCCGAGCAGCACGATGACGCCGGCCCGCTGCCAGGGCGGGTCTCCGCCGCCGATCGCCGGCGCGACGAAGAGGCCGGCGGCGAGCCAGGCGGTGGCGATCCAGAAGATCCCGAGCTGCGTGTGCCAGGTGCGCGTGATCACGTAGGGGAGCCACCTCGAGAGCGGGATGCCGTAGAAGCCGTCGCCCTCGACCCCGTAATGGGCGGTGACGACGCCAAGCAAGATTTGCACGAGGATCATTGCCGACACGAGCCAAAAATACTTGACGGTCGCAAGTTGTGACGGCGTGGCCTTCCAGCCGAGAATCGGGTCGATTTCGGGGACTGGCTCCCTATGGCTCACTTGCTTTTGCGAGGCGTACCACCAGACCATCGCTCCGATCCCGGCGAGCAGCATGATGACGCTCACGCCGGTCCAGACGACCGCCTCACCCGTGGGCCGATTGCTGACCAGCGGCTCATGCGGCCAATTGCTCGTGTAAGTGAGTTCGGCACCCGGACGATTGGTGGACGCTGCCCACGAGGTCCAGAAGAAGAAAGCAGCCAACTGCCGGAGTTTTTCGGGGTCGCTCTGCGCATCCTTGGGAATGGCGTATTTGACGTTGCCGTTGCTGAACACGTCAGTGTAGTGCTTGAGATTCGCTTCAAACGCCCTCGCCCGCACCGGGTCCACCTTTACGGTCTGCGTGGCTGGATCGAACGTGTTCGTCCGCATCAGGATTTCCAGCCGCTTTTGAAGCTGGGCTTGCTGTTCCGGCTCGATCTTGTCGAAGTCCTTCTTGTAGATCGCTCCGGCCCAATCGTTAAGGATGAAGACGCACTCTCGATGCAGCCAGTCTGCGGACCAGTCTGGTGCGACATAGCTGCCGTGGCCCCAAATCGAGCCGACCTGCATACCGCCCATCGCCTGCCAGACGTTTTGTCCTCTTCCGATGTCGCCGCTCGGAATGACCACCTTGCCATCCGTGGCGACGACCTGATCTGGCAAGGGTGGAGCCTCTTGATAAATGCGGGTGCCGACCCATCCCAAGATAGAAAAGGAAAAGACCATAACGACGGCAAACGCCAGCCAGAGCTTCTTCATCAATGCACTTCCTTTGAGGACCAGGACGAGCCAGTGAAACCTGCGATGCGTGGGCGCACTACGCCACGGCATCAGGGACGGTTACTTGTTGGTAGTGGCGATTGATGAGGTCGTTTTGCAGCCAGAGCAGCTTGCCAAAGCCCCGCAGGGTTCGGATTTCCTGTCCCCGCTCCAAGCACAGACTCAGGATCGTATTGGTCAGGGCGTCGGCAACAAAGCCAAGCAGTGCATTCATTTGCACCAAGGGCACGGCGAGTTCCGCCGCCCCCGCCTTCGACGTGTGCATCTTGCCGACCATATCGAGGTAGGCGACCATCTTCCCGTCATAGGGTTTGCTGACGAGTGCCGTGAGGTATCGGGCCAGATGTTCTTTGCGGAAGCGAATCATCTCGTGGTCCTGGGTCACTTCTTCGAGGGCTTTCGGCACTGCCCCCTCGTAACCCGTTTGCCGAGGTAAGAAATGCCTCCAGGTGGCGTCATAGCGTTGGAGTTGGGCGTAGACCGCATCCACCAGCAGCGGCACGACCGGGGCCAAGACGGGGGCAGCGGCGTGAATTGCCGCCACGTCCTCCGCAACAAATCCGATGAACTCAGACGTGTACTGGAAGCGGTAGCTTAGGTCGGACTCAAGGCGTTGTTCGTTGATGTGGATCACGGGATTTCCTCCGAATCAGGTTGACAGCAGGCATTCACAGACCGATAATTGGATAGACAGGTCCGATTTTGCTAGAATACGTCGGTATAATTGGATGTCAAGGTCCAAATCTTCATTTCATGGTAAAACGCATGTTTTCACAAACCGTCGAATATGCCTTGCGAGCCGTGGTTCATCTGGCCGATCAATCCCCGTCGCCTCGAACCACGGACCAAATTGCGACGGCAACGCTGGTTCCCAAGGCATACTTGTCGAAGGTTCTACAAGGTTTATGCCAAGCCAAAATCGTGCAGTCCAAGCGGGGCCTCGGGGGAGGAATGGCCCTCACAAAATCCCCATCCGAATTGACCATTCTGGATGTCGTCAATGCGGTGGAACCGATTGGCCGGATTCGAGAATGCCCGCTAGGATTGACCTCTCATGGAGTCCGTCTGTGCCCATTGCATAAACGCCTTGACAATGCCCTGGCGATGGTAGAGGAAGCATTCCAGCAAACGACGCTGGCCGAGCTTTTGGCCGAACCGACCGAGAGTTATCCGCTTTGCGATTTCCCATCCGGGCACCACATCTCAGCGACTCCGAGCCTCCCGATGACGTGAGAAAGAAGAATGACAAAATGAACTACGACTTCATCACCATCCCCGACGCCGAAATCCCCCAGGCCGTCGAGCCGGTGTTCCAGCACGTTGTCGCCACTTATTCCAGCGAGCCGAACAAGACCGTGAGCATGTGGACGGCGGTGTCGGACGATCTGCTCGACTTCAAGCCCCACGAGAAGACGAACCCGATCCGCACGATCATGGTCCATCAGCTTCTCTCCGAGCGCCGCTTCTTCGCACAGTTCGTCGGCACTCAGGAACCGCCCGTCGAGGAGCTTCTTCCTGCGGGCGACAAGCCGACCGTGGCGGCGTACATCGACAAGTATCTCTGGCTGGCGAAGAAACGGTTGCCGCAGTTTGCGGCGGGCACCACGTCTTGGTGGCTGGAGCCTCGGCCATTCTTCGGTGGTCTGCAACGAGAACGTATCTGGGTGTTCTGGCGGCGTGTGTTGCACACTGCCATCATCGCACCCAGATTCAGACCTGGCTGCGACTGGCGGGACACGAGCCGGTCCCGGCAATCTACGGGCCATCCGGGGATGTGACATGGAGCGAGGCTGATC
>JACDEQ010000331.1 GCA_013816225.1 Armatimonadota bacterium
CGGCAAGGCCATGGGCCTCACACCTGCCGAGGTTGCCTTCTACGACGCGCTCGCCGAAAACGAGAGCGCTAGGCAAGTAATGGGCAATAACCTGCTCATGGTCATCGCCCGCGAGCTCGTCGAGTCCGTGAAAAACAACCTGAGCATCGACTGGCAAGTGCGCGAACAAGCCCGCGCCCACCTAAGGCGCGTCGTTCGGCGGATATTGGCCCAACACGGCTACCCGCCGGACATGCAGGAAGCGGCGACCGAGACGGTTATCAAGCAGACGGAACTGCTGTGCGAGAACGAGCTGTTGGAAACCACTGCTTAGCGGGGAGCACGTAGCCGCTACGCGCTTATGGTTTGCTTTGGAGTTCGTAAGCTGTAATCACGAACGCCCGGGTGGCCGATGTTGCGGGATTCACCCACTTTTGGGTGCTCAGGGCAAGCGTAGAACCACTATCGCCAGCGCGAGATGCCGCTAGCTTGCCCACGGCGGGTTCCGATTCGCATAAGCTCCCTGATGTCGATCGCTGCGAGGTGCAGAGTCGATGCCGAAATCCGAAAGGGTGTCCAATGGCCCTTTCTCGTGACGGACATAGAGGAGCGTCGTGCTCAGCTTTCGTACAAAGTCCCACGCGAACCCCATGCACATGGCAAACGCACACCTGAACAGGAAGGATCGTGACTATGGTCGTGTTCGGTTCTACCTCACCGCCTTTTTCGAGGTAGAGGGCTATTCGCCTGATCGAACTCACGACTAACCTCTCGCGTTCGCTTGCGGCTTGCCGCTTTGTTGTGTCGAAGTGAATTCTCGCGCCACTCTATTCGCCCGATCCTGTGGAGATTGCGCCCGGCCTCAACACGGGAAGGCTAAGACTATGGCCCTATGATCGGCGTAGAGGTCCATCCAAGGTGGGAAGGCAACATCTGTAGCCCGCGATTCTGAAGGGCTAAAAGTGGCGTTCATAGCCGTTCGCCCTTATTCATACTGCGAATCGCAGTCCAGCTTCAGGGATCGACGGCAAACTGATCCGTAAGCCGCTCAAAAGCCAGTCAAGCCGCCGAACGCTTCCGATTAGCGGAGCTATGGAGGTCCTGGAGGCCGCGAAGTCAGCGCAGCTGATCGACGGGCCCGCGAACCCGCTTGGTCTCGTCTTCCTAAACACTGAAGGTCGACCCCTCGATCAAAAGTACATTGACAAGACCGCGCATACCCGATGCCATGCACATGACAAACGCACACGCGAACAAGACGGCTTGTGGAATCCTGTGGAGATTGCGCCCGGACTCAACACGGAACGGCTAAGAATATGGCCCATGATCGACGTAGCGGCATGTCCAAGGGCCGAAGCGATTCAAGCGGATCGACGCCCCTGAGTTGGCGCTTGAAGTTGCGGCTCATCCGTTCATGATGCGAGAGAAAGTTGCCTGGGCAGCCAGCGAGGCGTTGCCCACATAACAATCACCACGTCGTCCACTTCATCCGATCCGGAAGAGGTGATAATCCAGGTGCATCTGCAAGAGTTTTCCCCAAAACTCGCTTAGCGTCATCTTCCAGCTGTGGCATGCGACGATTGATACAGCTTACCTTGCCTCAACTCGATCACCGTCCAGCCGGCCTTCGCGGCCGACGCAAGGGCACCTTTGTCCGGCGACCGAAGCACCATTGAGGGCGCCCCGTTTGGCGACGCACAAAGAAAGACGTACGTCGCACGGTATTTCACTTGAGTTTCTTGCCCTTCCTTGGTAGGAGGCACAGAATGGGGAACTCCACCAGCCGTGTCCACGCGCATGATGAACGTCACCTTGCTCAAGGGGCCTGTCCCTTCGTGCGATTTCGCTTCCAGCAACAACCAGGCGACGTCTTTTGGATTAGCCGCATCGACGCGCTGCTTCGGAGGCTGCACTCCAACGACCTTGCTCCCATTGTTCAGTTCCCACGTCGGTCCCCCTGAATGGGTGCCAATCTTCTTGTGATCCTGATCGAACAAGATCGCGCGAGGCGCTTTCAGCACCCACTCGAACGTGGTTGCGCTGCCCGCTTTAGGCTTTGCCGTGTAGATTTGTACCCCTTCGGCTCGCGCCGACAGCAGGAGTGACTGCCCATCGGGAATTCGTAAGGTTGGTCCGTCCTGAGGCCGAACGCCGCTCATTCCGCTTCCAGTCAGCATCGCTGCCGCGGCGAGTCCCACCATGAGAAAATAGGCCTTCATATCATCAGTATGACGGGCGACCCGCCCGTACGGTTACTTAAGAGGGCGACTTTCCCGAACTGATTGAGGCATCGGCGAGCGCCCACCGCATTCCAAATGCCGCGATTGTCGAGAAGGACTACTACGTCACCGAAGCCTTGAGGCTCATCGCCCAAGACTTCGAGGGCGTGGTCATCTTCAAAGGAGGCACGAGTCTTTCTAAGGGCTGGAAAATCATTGACCGGTTCTCCGAAGACATCGACCTCTATGTCCGCGTTCTGAAGGCCGAGATTGACAAGCTCGTCGTCACCGCCCGCCGCAAGGGTAAGGAGTGGTGGATCGCCGGGATGTCTGCCGGCCCGGCCCGTACGATAGAACTTCCCCTCACTTTCCTTACGCCGACGGCTCGCCCCGCCACCCTATGGCTCGACGACCTGACTCCCGCCGTCGATCCGAACACCAGGTAGCTGAGCCCCAGGTCGATGATCCGGTCAGCGTGGCCTTCACGGCCTGGTGGTGCTCGGTGACGCCCTACGCGAAACGACTCTTCTGACCACCCAGTGGTGCATGCCCAGGCGCCGCACTCGCTCGAACCCTTCGCGCTCGAAACATCGCCAGAGTCCCGCCGTGCAGGAACGAGGACGACGTCTTACGCCCTTCGACGCCTTCCGGATACGCCTCCACCACGCCGCCTCCGAGGCGGGCAATCTCATCCAGCGCGCCCGACAGCCGTCAGCGAGCCGAGCAACGAGGCCGTGGTTTACGTGGTGTAAGCAAAGTTGAAACCCTGCGGGATCATCCGCCAGGCGCCT
>JACDEQ010000332.1:0-1316 GCA_013816225.1 Armatimonadota bacterium
ATCCTGAAAGGTGCCCAGCCCGCCGACCTGCCAGTAGAGCAGCCAACGAAATTCACACTGGTCATCAACCTCAAGAGCGCAAAGGCACTCGGTCTCACCATTCCGCCAACTTTGCTCGCCCGCGCAGACGAAGTGATTGAATGAGAACGGCCACTTCCGGTTCTGGCACTTTTCGGACATGCCGGTCGCGGTGGGCGATGTCCGTTGTCGCCCAACACCGGACATTCGTGAGCGCGGGCGCCATGTCTGTTTCGTGCCAAAGGTAAGATGCCTGCGAAATTCGCTAGCGGTACATGGATTGGACATCTACCAAGTGGATTGTTCAGCAAAGCCCCTCGGCAAAATGGGGCTATATGCCGTTCATTAGATCAGCTCAAATCAAAGTTTCTCACGGCTCCCCTTAAAAAACCTTTTCCAGCAACCTTTTAGGCGGAAATTAACCGTCATATGGCACGTTCGCGACAATGAGTGCAGCTATGCGGCTCTGTCGTAGGAGCCCTTAGTTCGCAACAAATCGGCTCTTTCAATTGTCTGACCCATTTCGAGGATGGCCTCCATGTCGCGCATAAGCCGCTCAATTCTGAATTTGTCGATCGGCGCTAAGCTCGGCATAGCTTCGGGCCTCGGCGTTCTGCTTGTGGTTGCGATGATGGTTAGTCAGATGCGGGCCAATACCGCGATGCGCGATACGGATGTCCGCAAGTCGGCACAGCAGACAATCGCGCGGGATGCGGTTGACGCGAAAGCGTCGCTGCGCGGCATGCAGACCGGTGTCCGCGATCTCCGTCTCGCCAATAATCCGGCAGACCTTAAAAAGGCCACTGACTATCTGGCGGCCCGGCTAAAGTCGGCGGAGAATTTTTCAGACGCGATGCTGAAATTGTCTCGTTCCACTGAGAATCGCGCACGCATTGACAAGCTCAAGACGAGGGCAGGCGACTATGCAAAGGGAGCACAGCAGATCGCGGCGGTTCGCAGTGACTTGATCGCCGCGGCAGCAGGCGGCGCAGAGGACGCTCCGAAGATTACGAAACTGAACGAAGAGGCAATCCGCATCGCCAGGGAAGTGACGCTGCCAATTGCGGCCGAGCTTGAAACGATCGCCAACCAGATCGCCGATTTCGCCAAGCGTGCTGTAGACGAGGAAACCGCCCGGGCCGCAGGGGAAATGGCTTCTGCCGAACAGATGACCATGGTGGTTGGTCTCTGCACGATTCTGCTGCTGATCGGAACCTCGATATTCTCCTACTTCACGATCGCGCGTCCAATGCGCGCATTAAGCCTGTCGATGGAAGAGCTTGCCGGCGGCAACTTTG
>JACDEQ010000332.1:1326-2989 GCA_013816225.1 Armatimonadota bacterium
GTCGCCGGTGCCGTCGAGAAGTTCAAGGTGGTCTCGGAGCAAAAGGCCCGCGACGAGACGGAAGCCAAGATCAGGCAGGATCAGATCGCCGCACTACAGCGCAAGGCCGAGATGGTCAAGCTGGCGGACTCTTTCGAGGCAGCTGTGGGTGAGATAATCGAAACCGTGTCATCGGCATCCACAGAGCTGGAAGCATCCGCCGGCACGTTGACGGCAACTGCCGAACGATCGCAGGAACTGACGACCATGGTCGCCGCGGCCTCCGAGGAAGCGTCCACCAACGTGCAGTCGGTGGCGTCGGCCACCGAGGAACTGTCTTCGTCCGTCAACGAGATCAGCCGCCAAGTGCAGGAATCGGCGCGGATGGCCAGCGAGGCTGTCGATCAGGCCCGCACCACCAACGACCGCGTTAGCGAACTGTCGAAGGCCGCTAGCCGCATCGGCGACGTCGTCGAGCTGATCAACACCATCGCCGGCCAGACCAATCTGCTGGCGCTCAATGCCACCATCGAGGCTGCGCGTGCAGGTGAAGCCGGCCGGGGCTTCGCAGTGGTTGCCTCGGAAGTCAAGGCACTAGCCGAACAGACCGCCAAAGCCACCGGGGAGATCAGCCAACAGATCACGGGTATACAGGGCGCGACCCAGGAATCGGTTGCCGCGATCAAGGAAATCAGCGGTACCATCGAGCGGCTGTCGGAGATCTCTTCGACTATTGCGGCCGCCGTGGAAGAGCAAGGGGCCGCGACACAGGAAATCTCCCGCAACGTGCAGCAGGCGTCTCAAGGTACCCAGCAGGTATCTTCCCACATCACCGACGTGCAGCGCGGCGCCAGCGAGACTGGTTCGGCGTCCTCGCAGGTATTGTCAGCGGCGCAAATGCTGTCGGGCGACTCCAACCGCCTCAAGCTTGAGGTCGGCAAGTTCCTCAACACAGTGCGGGCGGCCTGACGGGTGGGCTTGTGAACGCTTCAGCGCCTCGCCACAAAGTTTAAACGGTTCAAGTTCGAGGGTCCGCCACTTCAGTTACTAAGCCGCTGCTTCAATGGTGCGCCGGGGGTTTGGAATGCTCGTCCATTTTCTCACAGACGAACCGGCGAAGTTGCCGGCCATTCGCGCGATCCTGGAGCCGCAGCATGATGTCGTGCCACACCTGCTAGGCGACGGCGAGATCGCGTCGCATGGCGTTCTGATGGTCGACGTGGACCTGCGACAGAGGGCCCGCGTCGATCAGGTCCGGCTCTCCCTGCAAGGCCTCGGCAAAATTCCCGAAAAGCTGTTTGTCGTTCACCACCTCGCGCATTCGATGGTTGCCCAGGCCTACGCGCTCGGAGCGACCGCGGTACTTTCCCGGGCTAAGGAAGCCGTTCTCAAGGTTGCTCAGATCGAGAAAGCGCAAAAGGCCACACTGGGCGAGGCTGCTGGTCCGGCGTCCGCGATCAGCGGCGGCGCGGCAGTCTTCGCCTCGATATTTGCGGACGTGCGAAACGGCAGGCCGGTAAACCTCTTGGATGCCGAGCGCGCCACCTCGCAGGTCATCGATCGCGTCAAGCAGGATGGGCTTGCGTCTTGGCTTGACGAGGTCCGCCGTTATCACGAAGGCACATTTCAGCACTGTCTGCTGGTAACCGGAGTTGCCGCGGGTTTTGCGCTTGAGGTCGGTTTC
>JACDEQ010000333.1:0-1489 GCA_013816225.1 Armatimonadota bacterium
TCGGTCGATGAAGCCGGGCGCCACGATACCCACGATACGCACTCTTATCCCTCGAAAAGGCCCTATAGAGAGGGAATCCCTTGGAACCCTGGCTATCCCAATTGGAGTTGTTCGCTCGCTCGCGGATCGTTCGCGGGGGCACCGCATATCATCCGTCGGCGCGCGAAATCCTTTCATACCCCTGTTTTCCATGAGCTTGGCAGATTGCTTCGACATCGTCGCAGCTCACCACGATTACCACGTGGTCCAAATTCGAGGAACGCTGTAGATGACGGGCTATTCCGTCCAATCGGAGGGGAAGTGCGACGGGCATACAAACATGGCTCGCGATGCCGAACTGCTCGAGAGGGCCGAAGGGGGCAAATCCATGGCGCGCATGTACGAGTGGGACGGCCCTTGGGTTTCGCTGGGACGCTTCCAAGACCCTCATCGTGATCTAATCGATATGACGATTGCCCCGTGGGTAACGCGGCCCACAGGCGGAAAGGCGGTGTTGCATGGCCACGACCTGACGGTCAGCCTCGCCCGGCCGCTCGTATCGGCGGCTTCGCGCGATCTTAAGGGTGAATACCGCTCTTTGATAGGTACCTTCGTGCGAGCGCTGAATGAACTCGGCTTGAAAGCGGCCCTCGGCGAGGAGACGAGGTTCGTTACTCGCGGGCTCAAGACGCCGGACTGCTTTCGCAATATCTCCCCCAACGACGTAATCGACCCCGACACGGGACGCAAACTTATCGGATGCGCGCTTAGAATGACCCGGAACGCCGTTCTGGCGCAGTGCAGCATCCCCATTGGAACGCCCCTTTGCGATCCAGCTCAGGTATACGCTCACCCGCACATCGGTTTACCCCTGGACGTTGGCGGACCGGCGTTGCGCGACGGAATCGCATACAGCCTTGAAACGGGTTGACATAGCAGAAAGCCTCTGCCCGGTCCGCGGGCAGGGGCTCGGTGCAGCCGCGTGAATTAGGCCGTTGTCTGAAGCTGAACGCCGAGGGAGGACAGCTCTTGGCCGATATGGCGCAACTTCTTCATCGCTCGAAGCTCGATCTGGCGGACACGCTCTCGGGTGACGTTGAGCGCCATTCCGACCTCTTCCAGAGTCCGAGGACGGCCATCGTCCAGGCCGAAGCGCAACCGGACGACGTCTCGCTCGCGGGACGTCAAGCGGCCGAGAATCGCATTGATCTCTTCGCTCTTGATGATATCCTTCGTGACCTCGCTCGGCGTCGGCATGTTCTTGTTGGGAACGAAGTCTCCTAGGGAAGAGTTGTCCTTTTCACCTACCGGGGTCTCGAGTGAGAGCGGCTCGATGGCCACGCGAAGCATTTCGCGCACGCGGTCGATAGAGAGGCCAACCTCCATCGAGATCTCGAGCTCGGTCGGCTCGCGCTGCAGTTCTTGCTGCAGCCGGTTAGCCGTCTTGACGACCTTGTTGATCAATTCGGCCACATAGACCGGAATTCGAATCGTACGACCCTGGTTGATG
>JACDEQ010000333.1:1499-2982 GCA_013816225.1 Armatimonadota bacterium
CAGGTGGCGTACGTGCTGAAGCGGAAGCCCTTGCGCCAGTCGAACTTTTCGACGGCGCGGATGAGGCCCAGGTTGCCTTCCTGAATGAGGTCGGCAAGCGGGATGCCCCTGGCGTTGTACTTCTTGGCGATGCTGACCACGAGCCTAAGGTTCGATTCGATCAGGATGCGCTTGGCGTGCGGGGCGCCGTTCTGAACGCGGCGAGCCAACGAGACTTCCTGCTCGGGCGTAAGCAATTGCGCCCGACGAGTCTGCCGCATCCACATTTCCAACTCTTCGGAGTCGTCGGGTGGCGGTGGCGGTGTGTTCTCTTCGGCTTCTGCTTCTTCTTCCTCAGCAGCTTCTTCGACTTCTAAGAGTTCGTCGTCTAGAGGTTCTTCGTTGACTGCGGGGAGTACGCTATTCGTTGTCATTATCACAAATTTCCAAAATCAGTACGTGCGCAGCCGTCAAATCGGCGGCACCGGCGTAAAAAATGCACCGATCCTCAGCGAGAAATAGCCCGCGTCAAAGAGCCTTCCAAATCGATTATCACGCGTAAGTCGAGTTTCATTCACCGTCAAGGGTTACTCAACAAAGTATCACGACTTCGCCCTCCTGTCAAGGGCGATTTTCGTGTAACTTTGTGAATTATATCACAATGTACTAACGTTAGAATCGGTTTCAGGTTCCTCAGCGCTGTATTTAGACGTTTGCATAGCCCGAAATGTTTCTTACTGAACGCACAGAATTAACTAGAGAATCTACCAGTAAGTCGCATTCTTCCTCGGTCGTAAACCGGCTCAAGCTGACTCTCACCGTGCCCCTGAGCCATTCTTCGGGAAGCCCGATCGCCGTCAGAACAGGGCTCGAGACGTGCTTTCCTGAGGAACACGCGGCCCCAGCGGTGCAGCAGATGCCCAGCGCGTCCAGATTGATAATAATCGGTTCGCCCTCGGTACGTAGAAAGCTAAGGCTGATAATGTGGGGGGCGCCGTTGCCTTGTCCGTTGACTCTGCTGTCCGGCACTTCCGCCAGGACCCGCGCGATGATATCGTCCCTCATCCGCCGCATCCGCTTGGCCTCGGCCTCGCCGTCGCGAAGGATAAGCTTAGCGGCTTGGCCCATACCGACTATGAGGGGGACGTTGTGCGTGCCGGCTCTGCGGTAGTTCTCGTGCGTGCCGCCGACCATAAACGGTTTGAGCGGGCTACAATCGCGAGCCCAGAGAACGCCGATGCCCTTCGGCGCGTGAAACTTATGGCCAGACAACGTCGCGTAGTCGACCGGTCTCGCCACGAGGTCGAGGCGACATTTGCCCACGCCTTGCGTGATGTCGCTGTGGAACTTGGCTCCCGCCTCTTGAGCCATTCCACCGAGCATGTCGATGTCTTGTACGCTGCCGATTTCGTTGTTGACGCTCATGATACTAACGAGTGCCGGACCCTTCTTCAGCAGCTCGGTGTAGTCATCGATGTCGACGGTTCCCGTGGGGTCGACCGCG
>JACDEQ010000334.1 GCA_013816225.1 Armatimonadota bacterium
AGTCGATCCGTGACTTGATATCCGGTGAGACCTTGTCGCCCCATTCCTTGACGTTCTTTTCGACCTCGTAGGTCATCGAATCCAAACGGTTGCGCGCATCGATCGACTCGCGGGCCGTCTTGTCGGCAGCGGCGTTCTTCTCCGCATCCTTGACCATTCGGTCGATCTCCGCGTCGGACAGACCACTCGATGCCTCGATCCGAATCTTTTGCTCCTTGCCCGTCGCCTTGTCCTTCGCGGTAACGTGCAGAATGCCGTTGGCGTCGATGTCGAACGTCACCTCGACCTGCGGCATTCCGCGCGGAGCGGGTGGAATTCCGGTTAGCTGGAATTTGCCGATTGTCTTGTTGTACGTCGCGAGCTCGCGCTCTCCCTGAAGAACGTGAATCTCCACGGTCGTCTGATTGTCATCAGCCGTTGAGAAGGTCTCACTCTTCTTGGTCGGAATTGTCGTGTTGCGCGGGATGAGCACGGTTGTAACTCCGCCGAGCGTCTCGATGCCGAGCGAGAGCGGTGTAACGTCGAGGAGCAGAACGTCCTTCTGCTCACCGGTGAGAACCGCACCCTGCACGGCTGCACCAATCGCCACGACTTCGTCCGGGTTCACGCCCTTGTTCGGATCCTTGCCGAAGAACTTCTTCACGATTTCCTGGATTTTCGGAATTCGTGTCGAGCCTCCGACGAGCAGAACCTCGTCGATTTCGTTGGGCTTGATGCCGGCGTCCTTCAATGCCTGCTCCATCGGCGGAATCGTCCGCTGAATCAGATCATCCACGAGCTGCTCGAACTTCGCCCGCGTGAGCGAATAATTGAGGTGCTTGGGGCCGCTCTGGTCCGCGGTGATGAAGGGCAGGTTGATGTCCGTCGACTGTGTCGTGGACAGCTCCATCTTTGCCTTCTCGCCCGCTTCCTTGAGACGCTGCAGCGCCATCGGATCCTTCGAGAGGTCGATTGCCTGGTCGCGCTTGAATTCGGTGACGAGCCAGTCGATGACGCGCTGGTCAAAGTCGTCTCCGCCGAGGTGTGTGTCGCCGTTGGTGGACTTCACCTCGAATTGGCGGGAGCCTTCGACGTCGTACAGCTCGAGGACCGAGATGTCGTACGTGCCGCCACCAAGGTCGAAGACCGCGACCTTCTCATCCTTCTTCTTGTCGAGTCCGTAGGCGAGTGCCGCTGCCGTCGGCTCGTTGATGATTCGGAGAACATCGAGACCCGCGATCTTGCCGGCGTCTTTTGTCGCCTGGCGCTGCGAGTCGTTGAAGTATGCGGGCACCGTGATGACCGCTTTCTCGACCTTATAGCCGAGGTAGTCTTCGGCGGTCTGCTTCATCTTCTGAAGGATCATCGCCGAGATCTCGGGGGGTGAGTAACGCTTGCCTTGTACCTCGACCATGGAAACGTCATTCGAGCCCGGCGCGACTTTGTACGGCACTCGCCCGGCTTCTTCCTTGACTTCGCCCATCTTGCGGCCCATGAATCGCTTGATCGAGAAGACGGTGTTTTGCGGGTTGGTTACGGCTTGTCGCTTTGCGATCTGGCCGACCAGGCGCTCCCCGTCCTTTGTGAAGCCGACTACCGAAGGCGTTGTGCGACCACCTTCTGCATTGGGAATGACAACCGGATCGCCGCCTTCCATGACGGAGACGACTGAGTTGGTCGTACCCAGGTCGATTCCAATTACCTTGTCTGCCATGTTTTCCTCTTAGTGGGGTATTCTGTACTATTGTCACCCGGTAAGAGGCAATCCCGGGGCCGCTAATCCCTGCCAAAACGGCGCGATTTCCGGACCAAACCAGGGAAGTCTGGCCGACTTCTCGCTAATGTTCATCTGACGCCTCATTCGCACGCCAAATGATACCCCTCAGCGACGAGCATCAACCGCTTCGCACGCCCGTTATGACGTACGCGATACTCGCGGCGCTCATCGGCACGTGGGTGTTCGTTCAGGGCGCCGGCTTCAACGAGAAGCAGCTTGCGTTCAGCATTTGCAATCTGGGGATGGTTCCGGGGGAGATCACGCATCAGGCGAGGCTTGGAACCGGCGTTCCGCTGGGCGATGGGTGGGCGTGCGTCATCGACAATGAGCAGGTAAATATTTTCACTCCGCTCATCTCCATGTTCTTGCATGGAGGCTGGGGGCACCTGCTCGGCAACTGCCTTTTCTTCTGGGTCTTTGGAAACAATATCGAAGACAGTATGGGAAGGCTTCGCTTTCTCGTTTTCTATCTGCTGTGCGGACTTGCGGCTGCGGCAACGCACATACTGGTTCAGCCGGGCTCCCCGGTCCCGACGGTTGGGGCATCGGGCGCAATTTCGGGAGTGTTGGGCGCCTATCTCGTGCTGTACCCAAAGGTGCGTGTTCGCATGCTTTTCTTTTTCATCATCTTCTTTCGCATTATTCCAATTCCGGCCTGGGCGGTGCTTCTGTGGTGGTTCGCGTGGCAGGTGATAAGCGGCCTTCCCGAGCTGATGAGCGTACGGCCGGAGGTCTCCAGTGGCGTCGCAGTCTGGGCGCACATCGGCGGATTTGTTGCGGGGATGATCCTTGTGAAGCTCTTTGAGAACCCGGCTCTTGTGGCCGAAAGAGATACTGCTGCTCACTTACTCCCCGGGTACCGATAAACCGTGACTTACGATCCGTCACTTTTCATAAATCGTGAGCTGAGCTGGCTCGAGTTCAACGGACGCGTGCTGCACGAGGCGTTCGACGAGCGAAACAAGCTCCTGGAGCGGCTCAAGTTTCTAGCGATTTTCAGCACCAACCTCGATGAGTTCTACATGGTGCGCGTCGCCGGCCTGAGACGGCAGGTCGCGACGGGAGCGAGGCTGACCCCGCCCGACGGAATGACACCTCACGAGCAGCTCGCCGCCATCCAGGACCGGGTCGGGCGACTGGTCCGCGATGCGCGTCACTGCCTGCACGATCTCCTGCTGCCGGCACTCGAGGAGCAGGGAATCAAGCTCGTTGGAATGAACGACCTG
>JACDEQ010000335.1 GCA_013816225.1 Armatimonadota bacterium
TGGTCCGCGTCCACGAGGCACGACAATGCGAGCCGCAGCAACAACGGCGGCGCCGGTATCTTTGCTTCGAGTTGCTTGACCGCCGGTAAGTTGGCCACACATGATTGATGCCGCGTCCGGTATCCGCTCAATTGCCGGTTGGTGTATTCTCGGAAAACGGCACCGTCGGGAGCGGGAGTGCTGTCCCGGAAAACTTTTCCCGTTCCTTTTTCATTTTCGTCAACAATGCCAGGCAGGCCAGGATTGTGATGAGCAAACGCCGCTAGAGCAGCGACGGCGCGCACAGAGGTGCGTGGTCCGTCGATAATATGTGCAACACCGGCGTCCACATGGTGTATCATCTTACCGCAATTAGTTCGGAGAACTTCCTGGTTGATGTCGTCAAGCTTCCCCAGATCGTGAAACTCGGCGGCAAGTCTGACCGCTGCTAGAAGCAACTCGCCAAACTTGTGCGAATGCTTGGCCGTATTGTCTGCGTTTGCAATGGCGTCGCGCACGACGTTCGCAATGTGGACGGAGTAAGCCTGCTCCAAAATTCCACGTTCGGGCTTCGCGCTGTGAGCCAAGTACGTCATGACAATTCCATGAGGTCACGCACCAAGCCAACCTTGGCCTTCAGATTTGGCGGCAGCTCCGTGGGAACGTTGTAATCATCCCATGACTTCGACGGTTGGCCAACATCTTGCTTCTTGTTTGGCGTCAGTGCCGCGATCAGCGCGAAATCAGAGCACGAACCCAAAACGTTCTTGTGCTCGATGAACCAAGCGTGACGAACCTCAACCATCGGCCGCGCGTGCGACCGAGTGTGCGGATACGCGAATGGAATCACCTTGAGCAGCAGGTCGATGTCTTCCTTGATGCAGCCCGACTTCTGCGCCGCGCTGGGGTTCACAAAGAACGGCATGCAATACACGCCATGAGGCACGAACCGATAACCCATTGGGGCCATTCCACGATCCTTGCCTTCTTGAACTCCGGACTTGCTCGTGTTGGTGTGGCGGCTGATGTCGATGGGTGCGACCGACAATCCCAAACCAAATTGCACCACACCGGTCTTGATCTTGTCGGACCCACCCTCTTCGAGAAACGTGTTTCCGAAAATGCGACCATCCCAATACTTGTCACGAAATGTGCCATCTTCAAGTTCCGCATTGATCGCCTTTCGGTCGCGACCGCGCGATTCGAGGATCACGAATCGTTTCGGATCAAGGCTCATTGCCTTGCTGATTTCTTTCCAAACATCGCCTTCTTGATTCTCAATCAGGTCGCGCACTTTGCGTTTGAATGAAACCGGCGAGATTTCCCCCTTGCCGTCCGGGCGTTGCCGGGGATCGGTCTCGCGATCCGGATCGCCATTAGGGTTCGAGTTGATGACTTCGATGACCAGCAAACCGGTCGCTCGAACGATGGGGTTTGGTAACGCACTCATGCGGAAGCTCCTTCAGATGTGGATGACTTTGGTTCTGAGTCTTTTTCTTTCTCGGATCGCGCGAGGTAGCCCAGCAACATCTCGGCTTTCTCGGCATCGCCGCAGGTTGACGGCAACACGATGTCTTTCATCTCTGCGGACACGCGGCCAAGTTCGCCGAGGAAATACTTCGCCAGCCGAACTTCATCGCCTCCCTGAACAGTCCGCGCCCAGGCTTGGTAGGGCAGGATACGTTGCGAGAGCATGGCAACGGCCTTTGTCGGCTGTTCCAGTGCCGTGGCCATCAGAGCGTTGCCCACGAGTTGCGGCGGGACTTGGCCCTTCCGCACTCCATGGCAGTATTGAACATGAAGTTGGTCAGCCAAGCTGAGCAGCCGGCCGACGAGAAACGGTGGACCTTTCATGAATTCTCCTTTCAAGCGGTCGAGCTTGGCCAAGAGCAGACCGAAAATGCTGGGCAGCAACAGCGATTGCTTGCCGTACTTCTTACCCAGCGGATGAACAAGTCCTTGCCGATGCGCTTGACCCAGCGCCAACACGAGAGTCAACGAGTTCGTGATGAGCGTCCGAATGGCTCGCGTTGCGATGGCCTTGAGCACCACACCCTCTTCAAGCAACAGGCCCAAGCCGTCACCAATTCCAAAGCCCGGAACTTGCTCGGCATGAGTTCCCGATCTTTCCCACGCCGTATTCAGGCAGCTCACGACTTCCGCCGGGTACGGGATGAACGGCTCCGCCCAATACGGCTTGTCACCCTTCTTCGCGCCGAACTGCCGAATCAAAATCGACGGAATGTTGCGGCAGCACGCTTTCCATTCCTTTGCGCTCGTTAGCAATCGCTCGACCGAATACCGCCCGCTGCTCAGCACTTTGGTGCGAAATCCATCCGGTTTCGTCAACACGAACACGCGAACTTCTGTCGAGGGCGCTTCGTGTGAAAGCGTCGTCAGGCTGGTCGTCACACGAGCCGAACATGCCTCGAATTTCGCTCCGTCGGGGTCAGTTTCGTTGTCGAGACCGACGATCAAGCCCGCCAGTTCCGGAGCAACTTCGGGCTTCTGTGACGGATACGCGAACAGCAGTCCGCTGACGCTATTCAACGAAGACACATCACACCATGTCTTCTCGCGGCGGTCCGGATGCCCAATCCATTCGAGGGCGTTCTTCATGTCCTGACGGCTCACCTGTCCGACACGACACGACTGTGAATCTGCAAAGCCATACCGCCGCTGGCACGGTGATTCGCTCGACATGGAACGCAGAATGACGTTGCCCAAAACTGGCAGACGAACGGAGGGAAAGCTCTCGTCGAGTCGAATTGCGGGCTTGGCAAAGGCATCGGCCTGTTCGTTCTGGCTGTTCGACGTCGTTTGCTCCGAAGGTTCATCAACGGCCTGAAAGCGCGAGTTCATCCAAACCTGCACACGCTCATGATTCGCCGGGTACGCGAACGCGGAACGATCCGCGAGTTCGGCAATTAACGACCACCTTTTGGCTTTTTTGCCGCTGTGAAAGAACAGTACGTCGAACCAGTCGGCAGCTAAGCCG
>JACDEQ010000336.1 GCA_013816225.1 Armatimonadota bacterium
GGTTTGCGTCTTGCGGAAAAGAAGCCCGAACCCGCCGGCTAACTTCGCGGCGCCGTGCACAAAAACGCCGTCGATCACGCCCTTGTCGAACCAACGATAGAAGCCTTCGGAAAACCTACCTCCCAGGTCGACAAACAGCTTGTACATCGCGCCGTCGAAGAACCACTGCGCGCCGGCTGCCCTTTGCAGGCTGCTCTTGAACTCGACTTCGTGCCGTGGCATCGACTTTCGGTACCGCATCACTGAGACGGCGATGCCAATAACGGCCGCGGCGACCGAGGCCAAGACCAGCATCCACTCGACTGATAGCGACCCGTGATATATCTCGTGGCTGAATCGATGGGGCTCCACCGATGGCGCGTTCCAAGCCTCGAACAGGTGGGGCGTGTCGATATGAAACAGCGTAGTGAGCGGTTTGAACCCCGCCAAAATCGCGCCGCCCAACACCGATAGAACGGCGAGGACTGCGAGCGGGAACCACATTGCGAAGCCCACCTCTTTGGGCTCGTGCGAGGAGCCGAGACCGTGGTGCTCTTCGGCTGCGGACTGCCGACTGTCGACCGCCGACAAGAAGAAGCCGTGCTCATCTTCGGCTGCCGAGACGAATCTGTCTTCTTCGTGTGGGTGGGCGGAATGCCCGTCGCCATGTCCTTCAGGCGAGAGTCCGCGCCACCGCTCCTCGCCGCTATAGAAGGTCAGCCAGAACATCCGGGTCATGTACGCTGCGGTCATGAGTGCGGTCACGAGCCCGATTCCGTAGAGAATCAACGGGTTCACCGCCCAGCCTTGCTCCTGCCAGTAGTGTGCGCTCAAGAATACGCGCCCGAGGATCTCGTCCTTGCTGAAAAACCCTGCCCAGATCGGGATGCCGCAGATCGCCAGCCACCCCATCATCATCGTGAAATAAGTGATCGGCAGGTACTTCCGCAGGTTGCCGTAGTTGCGCATGTCCTGGTCATGCGCCATCGCCATGATCACCGCGCCCGAGCCGAGGAAGAGCAGCGCCTTGAAAAAGGCGTGGGTCGTCACGTGAAACATGCCGCTTCCGAAAGCGCCGACGCCGCATGCGAGGAACATGTAGCCGAGCTGCGACACCGTCGAGTAGGCTAAGACCTTCTTGATGTCCATCTGGCCGAACGCGATGCTGGCCGCGAAAATCGCCGTGAAGGCTCCGACGCACGCGACCACCATCATGGCGAACGGCGAAAGTTCGAAGAAGATGTGCGTTCGGGCGACGAGGTAAACGCCCGCCGTGACCATCGTGGCGGCGTGGATCAATGCGGAAACGGGCGTCGGGCCCGCCATCGCGTCGGGCAGCCACAGGTACAGGGGAAACTGGGCGGACTTGCCGCAAGCCCCTATGAAGAGGAGCAGCGGTATGCCGGTGACGACCAACGGCCCGTATCCGCCGAGCACCTGCTCTGCGAGTGGCAGGATCACGTCGAAGCTGAGGAACCGGGTCTCGCCCTTAGGCAGAAGGTTCGTGTTCGCGGCGAACACGCAGTAGATGAGGAACATGCCGAGCGCCATTCCCCAGTCGCCGATTCGATTGACGATGAACGCCTTGTTCGCCGCCTTGGCGTTTGCGATGTCCTCGTACCAAAACCCAATCAGCAGATACGAGCAAAGCCCCACGCCTTCCCAGCCGATGAACACCAGCGGCAGGTTATTGCCCAAAACCAGCATCAGCATGAAGGCGATAAACAGGTTCAAATAGGTGAAGAATCGCGGGTAGTCCATCTCCTCCGCCATGTACCCTGTTGCGTACAGGTGGATGAGCGCGCCGACGCCGGTGATGATCATCACCATCGTCATCGCGAGCGGATCGACGCGCAACTCGAACGGGACCTTGAGCGACTGAAGGTCGATCCAGTTGAACCACGTGCTGATGTGGAGGCGGTGCTCGGGATCCATTCCGCCGAGCTTTGCGAAGATGACGACGCCGATGAGGAAGGAGAGTGCGATCGGGATAACGGCGAACGTTCCGCAAATGCGCCTGCCCTTCGAAACGCCGAACGTGTCCACCAGCCTCTTGCCGATGGCCGCTTGGATCAGAAACCCTACGAGCGGCAGCAACAGCACCGCCCAAATCCAATCAAACGTGACCGCCATGTCCTGCCGGGCAGTTTACACCAGGGCGTTACCGGCAGGCGGCAGGCAATTAGGCTAAGGAGAAGCCGATGAACGGCAGGACAATCCGTCGGCTCGCTGAAGGTCTCCTCCCGCTATTTGCTGCAGTTCCGTTATACGGCATTTGCCAAACTTGAGAGAACTGGGCGTTTGCGCATCCCATTGACGCGCAAGTTGCGATGGTGCAGATTAGAGTTCTGTTCATTGACTGTTCCTTATCCTTGTTCTTGGTCATACAGTCGAACGCGCGAGCGATTCACTATAACGAGATAGAGGCATCCTAGTATAACGAGAACGCGTGTCTCGGTTTCCGGCACGGGAACGACCTGGAAGCCGTTTACGCATTGAATGGTCTCCTCGAACGGCGGCTGTTTGAAGATGATCCTGAACGAATCTCCGAGCGCTAAATCAACGGTATGAATACTGTGGGTTACGAGGAACTCGAAGCCGTTGCCGGGCATTGGGCCCGTCACGACCTGTGTCATGGGACCAACAGCTTCCGGTATCGTCACTGGCGTGTCGATAGCAACTCCCCAGATGTTGACGGCGTAAGTGTAAACCTCGTACAACCCGGGAACCAGCCCCGTGAAAGTATACGTCTTGCCGCCCCCGTCGACGATCGTGCCGACGTCGGCTGCGTCATTAAGCAAACGCGCATAGTCACCGGTGTTCCCCTCGAAGAGGAACCCGCCGCCTGAATACTGCCCATCCGCTGAAAGCGCGGTCATCGTCGCCCCTGTCGTCTGCCCAGCCGTGTCTTGCATGTGATGCGGCCCGATCCCGAAACCGAAGCGATTCCAAAAGCCCATTTGTCCTGATGCCGCACCGAATTGTGAAC
>JACDEQ010000337.1 GCA_013816225.1 Armatimonadota bacterium
GCCAATACCCCTTGGTCGTCTATAGGCCCGCCTGAATCACTCACTAAGCAGATTACGTCCCCTACAATAAGAACGGATACGCGTGCCTTTTGTTCGATGAATAGCCATCCATGGACCAAAGGCCCTGCCTGCAATGGAACGACGGCATACACTATAATGGTTAAAGCATTGGCCACCGAACAGGAGGTCCATCGAACAACATGGCTCAACGAGAAGAAGTACTGACTCCCGAAATCACGCTGACCGAAAAGGCGGCGTCCGAAATCAAAGACCTCTTGCAAGAGCAAGGCAAGCCCGAAGCGGGCCTTAGAGTCTGGGTCGCCGGCGGCGGCTGCTCGGGACTACAATACGGCATGGCAATCGACGATGGCGAGGCCGAAGAGGGCGACCGGATCCTCGAGCACCTCGGCGTCAAGGTCCTGGTGGACCCGGCGAGCCTCTCCTACATGGCCGGTTCCGTTGTCGACTACGTCGACGACGTTTTGGGCGGAGGCTTCAAGATCGAAAACCCACAAGCCACCCGCTCCTGCGGATGCGGCAGCTCCTTCGCCACGGAAGAAGGCGAGGCCGGCACCTCCGGCGGGGGCTGCGGCAGCTGCGGCAACCAAGGGTAGTCTTCGTAGACTCTAGACTGTAGACCAAGTCGATCGCGGGGCCACATGTGGGTGGCCGGGGCAAGACTCGCAGTGATTTCGTACGATTGCAACTCTTTTGCGCGGTCTTGCCCCGGAGTCGGCGGCCTCACTTGATCAGAGCAGCTTCGCACGGCTCTATCCTCACCAGGGGGTTAGTTCCAACGCATGTCCGGGCCATCAAGCTCTCGGCCTCACATACTTGAATTGTATTCGGTTCGCAAAACACCCGGGGCAGGTTCGCGATGAAACATGTGGTGGCTGAGAAATTGCCTCCGCGAAACTTGCCCCGGGCACCCTTTGCGAGCTTAGCCGCTGAGCGAACTGTCCCGGGTACACGAAGTAACCATCCTTGGACAACCAGCTCGAACGCGCGACCGCAACATTTATGATGTAATATCTGAGTCGGGGATGACGGACTATATCCGGGACAATCCGTTTCGGTTGCTTAACATCGCCTCGCGCTCTGATGTTGCTGTTCTAAGGTCCGCTGGAAAGGCAGCGCTCGCATCGGCTCGGGTTGGGCTCTCGACGGCGCCGCCATTTTCAGCGGAGTTTGGCGACGACGCGGTGTCGCGCCTTGACCAGATCATCAAGGCCTGTTCCGTTGACACCGAGCTTAGAACCGCTTTTCGCTTTGCGTGGCCGATCGGGGAGCAAGGTGACAGCGCTAAAACTTCGAGCCAGCTTCAGTCTCGATTCCTCGATGATTGGGCCGCCTTCGTCAGCCGGCACGATCCCCTCTGGCTTTCTTCTGCGTTGGCCGCGTGGCAGGCCCTATATACAGACGAGAACTTCGATCACTTCTTAGCGGACCTACTAGTTACCGAGGAAGGCATGCCAAAGGACACCGCTCTCGATGTCGTCATTGGTGCTCAGGAACTCGTCGGCCGTCAAGTGCTCGAAGAAGCGGCCACCGCCGTAGTATCTGCGTTTCGCTCGGGAAAGCTTCTCGTTGGCCAAAGTCTCGTACACGTAATACTGGCTTCGCCGATGGACGATCATTGGGAAGAGTTAGCGCTGCGCCCGGTCGTCGATTACTGTCGCGGCCTCGCATCCCAATTCGACGATTCTCGTTCTCAGAAATGGAGCCCAGTATGGATAGACACGTTCGGGCCGAATGCAAAGGTCTTAACTTTGGTCGCGGGTGAAATTGATGAACGCTATCCAATTGCTGGCGAGTGGGTTGAGAAGATAACCAATTACTACGACCTGATCGCCATCCTGGCCCGCAATTGGGCCGTCGACGCTCATAACAATTCTGGCTCGACTGGCGCATCAATTGAGGCCATTCGCAAGGTCAGCGGTCTCCCGGTAAGCTCCGCTGTGGCGAAGAAGCTCGCTGAGGACCTTGCCACGCTGAACAAAATGCGAACCGGAACAGGATTAGCCGCAAGTCCTCAGGCTGAAAGGGTAACGTTGAGCAACTCCTGCTTGGCCGCCATCTTGATTCCTATCTTCTCGGTAATAGTCGCCGCCATCTTGATTTCTTCAAATTGGTCTTCGTGGTTTCCGCCAAGCGCTGAACCGTACCAAGGCGAATACGCGACACCGCCGCCACCTAAGAGCTATTACTCAAACGATGGTCCGCCTGTGCCTGCGAAGCCGAAGGGCTCGTCCTTACCTAGAGTTGAGAAACCGGTGATCAAAACGGAGCAAGAACAACCAAAGCCGCCACCTCCGCGCGAACCAGTGGCATTACCAAACGATTCTGATATCGTAACCCCTCGCGGGCCGGTAGGACGCGGAACTTTGACTATAGAGAATGGCGATGACAGGGATGCTGCCGTGAAGCTGGCGCCGATCGATGGTGGTAGTCGACGCTACGTATATATTCGCAAAGGAATGTCCGGCCAAATCTCCCGGATTGCCTCTGGAAATTATCGAGTTTTGGTAAGAATGGGTATTGACTGGGATCGCGCAAACCTGAAGTTTTTGCAGAACGAGTCGCTCTCGAAGTTCTTACACGAATTCTTGTTCGAGGAACGCGTCGAAGAGACAGACACACAAATCACTCACCATTACAGTACTTGGAGCGTCACCTTGTATCGGGTCGAGGGTGGGAACGCGCAATCACCGCCAGCAGACGAGGAAGAGTTCGGGGATTAGTCGTGAAGAGTGCCGCTGAAACTTGGAAAGAGTGGTGTAACGAGCGTGCGAGAAGAGGGCCGCGTGCTCAAGACGAACCGAACCGCGATATTTTCGATCTAGCGCCGGTCGCTGCCAGTATTTGGCGCATCGACATGAGGGCAAAGCGGGATGGTGCTCCGGATTCGGTTCTTCTGGCCTGTGAGCGCGCCCTCGACGACCTTGAGGCTGCCGGGTTCAAGATT
>JACDEQ010000338.1 GCA_013816225.1 Armatimonadota bacterium
CCTTAAATTGGCGGTTGCCGCGCTGTGCTTTGGCACTGCGGTGCTGCTGTTCGTCGTTGCCGATCTGGAAAGAGCGATACTGCTGTCATCGATCCTGGCGGCAGGAATTTTCGGGGCGTCGCGAGTCAAATACGATCACAGCGGGCTCAAACTGATTGCAACGGATTTCCCGCTGGCCTTTGCGGGAACCGTTCCGTTTTTGTTGGCGCAGTATCCGGCAGCATTGGCGGCTGTTCTCGCTGGAATCATCACGCTCATGCTGGCCGCGGTTGCGACCATAGCCTACGTGCGCGGGCCGCCGGTTTCCCTGGAACTGCAGTTCCTCTTCTTCGGCATGGCCTGTGTCGGCCTCGTGGCCGCCTACAAAGCGAGCGGCGGGCCAGTTACGTTCCAGCGCAATGCGGCGCGTCGCAGCGGTTTTCTCTCGAGCTTCGTGGCCTCCCTTCTCAACCCGCTTTCCTGGCGGCGGTTCGGCGGGTTGACGCTCAGCGACATTGCCAGGGATCCGTTGCCGCTGATGGCAGCCGTGCCGGCGCGCAACCCCGACTATCCCGACATTATCGTTATCCAGCACGAGTCGATCTTCGATCCGCGTATTTTTGGTCTCCCGGTCGAGCCGATCGTCGAATCGTTCCTGTCACCGCCAGACGGCCTCCATGGCAGCCTCAACGTCGATATTTTCGGCGGCGGATCGTGGCAATCGGAATTCAGCCTGCTGACCGGCCTTTCGAGCGCGAGCTTCGGTTCAAACGCCTATTTTCTCTTCAAGCGCGGCGCCGGCCGTTTCCATAGCAGCCTTCCAAAGACGCTGGCTGCACTTGGATACAAAACCATGCTCACGTCGAGCTGCCGCCGCAGCTTTCTCAGCTACGACAGGTTCTACCATTCCATCGGCATCAACGAGCGTCTCTTCACGGATGATTTTGATCCGCCCTTCGACGTCAACCGGTTCGAAGCCACGAATTCCGACGCGTTGTTTCTCGACGCTGCACTCGATGCGCACATGAAAGCCATTGCCGAGGATGCCTCGCCTCGCTTCCTGTATGCACTGACCAACTTCAACCACGGCCCGCATAACCGAAGTCTGGTTACCCCCGGACACTTTGAAGTCGAGCGCGCGTTTGCTGCCGCGAGCCTTCCCGATGCAAATTATGCCGAGTACTACGCGCGGCTTGTCGAGACCGCCGCGACCTGGAAAAAACTCAAGTCCGAACTTTCTTCCCGTTTTCCCAACCGTCCCACACTCATCATGCATTATGGCGATCATCAGCCGGTCATGACCCGGCGGATCGAGAGAAAGCTCAAGCTCGACCCGGACGCGAGGCGGCAGTTCCGTACGTTCTACGCCATGGAAACCCTGAACGACAGCTCGGATCGAATTCCCCGTGGACGTGGCCCAGACCTGGATATCGCCTTTTTGGGGACGGTGGTCTTGCAGCATGCCGGCCTGCCGCTTGATGAGATCGATGCTACGCGCGCGAGCCTGCTTGATCATTGCGGCGGCGCCTACTTCGCTTCACCCTCGGAACGGAAACGCCGGTTCCACCGCACTCTTGTCGATTTGGGCCTGATCGACGTGGCACCAGCCCGCCCTGTGTGAGACGGGTCACGGCGCTCGAACATCTCAAGCACTACCATGTCGCTGGCGATCGTATGAGCCGATTTCACTCAACGCGAGAAGATCATGAGTGAACTTGGCATGGACGGTTGTACTTCGTGGATCAAACATAAAGTAGCTCTTCCGCCACACTGCAGGATCGTTCCTTGACCAACGAATTTAGAACGCTTGAGGCGCATTCGGCCGAGTACTTTGGTGATACACGCGATTACTGGTGGAATCAGGATTTCATCGAGTTGATCGGGCGCCGCTTTGCCTTCGAAAAGGTACATGACGTTCTGGACGTCGGCTGTGGCGTCGGCCACTGGGCTCAAGTTCTTGCATCTGCGCTCCCGGCCGAAGCCCAGGTGATCGGTGTCGATCGCGATCAGACGTGGGTCAACGAGGCGACCGAACGAGCCGCATCTCGGGGAGTGTCCCATCGCTTTCGCTACCAGTTGTCTGATGCACAGGCGCTGCCGTTCCCCGATGCACGCTTTGACCTTGTCACTTGCCAGACGCTGCTCATTCACGTCGCTGATCCAGGTGTAGCAATCGCGGAGATGGTGCGGGTGGCTCGCCCCGGTGGACTCGTGCTTGCGGCCGAGCCGAACAATGTCGCGAGCAGCCTGATAATGAATTCCATGGGTTTCAATGACCCGGTAGAGAAGATCCTGGCCGGTGTCCGCCTTCAATTGCTATGCGAGCGGGGCAAGGCTTCGCTGGGCGAAGGCAATAATTCCGTTGGCGATGTTGTTCCGGGCCTCTTCGTGGCTTCCGGACTGACCGATGTCACCGTCTATCTAAACGACAAGACAAACGCATTTCTTCCGCCTTACAGCGCCTCCGAGCAGCGTGCCATGTTGGAGGAATTTCAGGATTTCGAATCTCGCGATTTCTGGATATGGAATCGCGCCGATACCCTTCGCTATTTCCTTGCTGGCGGAGGCCTCGAAGCTGAGTTCGACGCGCTTTGGACATCGGTAAGGGACGGCATCGACAGGTTCGTTAAGGCAGTTGCCGATCGGACATACTCCCACTCAGGTGCCAGCCTCAATTATCTGGTGGCGGGCAGAAAAGCGCGCGAGTCTGGGATTTGATCCCAAAAGCAGCGCCATTGCTGAAATTCCCCGGCGACCGCCATTGCCACTCGGTTGACCCCGCCAATCGCTTAATGTCCGCATCATACCGGATGCGGCCGCTCCGGAAGAATTCGGATTTGACCGGGACCGCGAACCACCGCCAATGATATGGTTCCAGCGTTTGGCTCGACGCTCGTTGAGCGAGTTCGTTGTTGGCCAACAGTCAACAGGTTGGAGGTAACGTGTCTGTTTTTAAATTTTTTATCATTGGCCTCGGAAT
>JACDEQ010000339.1 GCA_013816225.1 Armatimonadota bacterium
GGCCATGCGTGCGGTCGACCGCCTCGTTTCGGAAGCATCGACCGACCGTGAACACCCTCAATGGTGGTTTCTTGGTTTCGAACGTGCGGCCCTGGATCGCGGTGCCTTGCGTTCGCAGGAGACGCTCATCGTCGATGTAGAATGTGTCCTGATCATCCATTGCCGGATGCTCGGGTGGATAATTCAGGGCCGTAAAATTATACTTAACAAGCTCCAGTTCGGGTCCTTCGACGAATTCGAACCCCAAGCCGATCAGCGCTCGCTTGATTCGGTCCTCAGTCTGGCCGAGGATGTGCGGTAGGCCGGCGGGGAGCTTCCTTCCGGGCATGGTGACGTCGATCGCTTCCTTGGCCACGCGGGCGCCCTGCTCGGAACCTTTCAACTGGCCCATTCGCGTGTCGATAATCTCTTGAAGCTTCGCCTTGGCCTCGTTCAAGGCCTTTCCAAAGCCAGGCTTCTCGTCTGTCGGGAGAGAACCGATCTGGCGAAGCAGGCCGGTGTATTCGCCATTTCGTCCGAGGTATTTGATCTCCAGTTCGCGCACGGCATCCGCGGTTTTCGCAGCCGTAACTGCGTCCAGGGCCACCGCCTCGAGTTCCGTGATCGGGTTCATTTCAACTGTCCCCACGATACGGCCCCTGCAACACAGGCGAAAACCAGCGGCCACGGGTTTCCGAATATGACGCTGAGGACTTGGCCACCGTCCACCTCACGCAAAGCTCCGTCGGCGAGCAGCTTGAACGGCGCAATCATCGCCCCGATGATGAACCCCGACGCCGTGATTCCGCCAACGATCAGACTGCTCTTTCGCTGGACAATCCGCTGGACAACTTGTCCCACGAAAGTGCCCACGAGGACCCCCGCGAAAATTAGGAAGAAGCCTATGCCTTGTGGAATGAGATAGGAAGAGATGAAACCGAGAGCGAATCCCGCAAGCGAACCGCTAGCGAGTTGGCCTGGCGACAGGCTATGGGTTGCAGAGCGCTCGAGGCCACACTTGCGGCATCGATAGCCGACGGGTGTCAAGACAGCGCATGAGGGGCAAATGCGGGCCTCGCAGCGGCTGCAGCGCAGCGCCGTCTCTACGTCGTTGTGCTTGTCGCAATAGGTTTTGCCGTCACGCTCCATTGGCTGGCCCAGCGAAAACTCTACGCGGTGGCGGTTTTCGCCTTCTCTGCCAGGTTCGCGAACGCGGTCGGATCGGAGATTGCCAACTCGCTCAGGATCTTGCGGTCGATCTGTATGCCGGCCCGGGTCAGGCCGTGAATAAAAGCCGAGTACCGGATATCGTTCGCCAGGCAGCCCGCGCTGATGCGCACAATCCATAGCCTACGGAAATCCCTCTTCTTGTTTCTGCGGTCACGAAAAGCGTACTGCCCGCTCTTCATCACCTGTTCGTTGGCAGACTTGAAGTTGTTCTTCTTTCTACCCCAGTACCCTTCTGCTCTTTCGAGTACCTTCTTATGGCGCTTCTTCGCCATCAAACCACGCTTGACACGTGCCATTTTGTTCTTACACCTCGTTTGAATTTACAACCGCGTCCCAACCCGCCATGGGCGGTAACGGTAGAGATGCGAGAGTATACCCGCGCTGAGCGACCCCGGACCGTCGACTCCGGACCTCCGGTCGGCAACGTCTGCAGTCTACAGTCTTCGGTCTATGCAGAGGCGACCGTGCGGCATTCCATTGCACACCGGCGGCAGGCGCGAGCGCACTCTTGGCAGTGCTCCGTGTCGTAGCGCTCACACTCTGCCGCGCATCGGTCGCAAATTTCCGCGCAGGTCGCGCACATTTCCGGAATGGCCGCCGAGGCTGCATTCATTTCCTTAACGCACTCGGCACATGCGCCGGCGCACTGGCCGCACAGACGCACACAATCTTCCATGCCTGGCGTTCCTTCGCAGGACGCCGCGCAATTACGGCACGCGGCTTCGCAGTCCTGACAGGCTTGGATACATGAACTATATTGATGTCCAATGGTTGCCATATCTTCGCTCCGTTACTTTGTACCGCCGCCACCGCCGGCACCACCACGGCGGGCGCCTTGCATAACAGCCTGAAGGTCGGTGTGCGCCAGGACGTTCAAATCCGAGGTGCGGACCTTATAGACGTGCCCACCTTGGTAGATGTAAAGGGCACCGCTGTCCATGAGCATCGAGGCCTGGCCCATGAACATTCCTCGATCCATCATCGGAGGCTGGGGAATCTGCCCCGGCTGTTGGGGAGGGTTCGTAACCGGTGGTGGCTCCTGGGCGTTCGCATGCTGGGCGAAAGGGATCGCCAATGCTCCCATTCCGAGAGCGGCGGCTGCGATGAGCGTTGCTTTACTGTTTAACATTGTTGGCTCCTTTCTTGCTTTACCAAGTTGCGCAATACCTATTCAAACTCCGATCGTGAGCGGCTCGTTGCCACTGGGGAACATTCGGGTGTCACAATTAGGTACAAATCGAACATGCGACTTGCGCTAGTTGTGTGGTTTCTGTTCGCCACCTTAACATCTCTCGCGGCCGCGATCGAAGACGTACTGCGGCCGTTCGCCTTCCGTTCCCTCGGACCCGCAGTGACGGGTGGCCGGATCGTCGACATCGAGGTTCACCCGTCGAGCCCTTATACGATCTACGTGGCCTCGGCCTCCGGAGGGGTTTGGAAAACCACCAATAACGGAACAACCTGGACGCCGATTTTCGACGACCAGGAATCGTTCAGCATCGGCGACATCGCCATCGCCGCGAGCGACCAGAAGGTT
Source organism: Armatimonadota bacterium (assembly GCA_013816225.1). Taxonomy (GTDB): domain Bacteria; phylum Armatimonadota; class Fimbriimonadia; order Fimbriimonadales; family ATM1; genus JACDEQ01. Next base: position 2,747 of record JACDEQ010000339.1, read on the forward strand.
ATTTGGGTAGGAACCGGCGAACACAACAATCAACGGAGTGCACACTACGGGGATGGCGTATATAAGTCCATAGACGGTGGCAAAACCTGGACGAATATGGGCCTCAGGGAAAGCCTCCACATCGGCCGCATTGCAATCGACCACCAAGATCCTAACTTTGTCTACGTGGCGGCGATCGGGCCACTCTACAAGGGCGGCGGCGA
>JACDEQ010000079.1 GCA_013816225.1 Armatimonadota bacterium
TCAAGGGGCTGCCCGCGATGAGCTGGCAATTTCTTACCACACGGCCCACCGAGGGTATGACCGGAGGCGGCATCTGGCCCATGATTCGCGGCTCGCTGCTGCTGCTTGTCGGAACCTGTCTCATCGTCGTGCCTTTCGCAATCTTGGGGGGGGTCTGTCTGGCTGAATACAGCAAGGACAACCCGCTGACGCGCATAGTTAGGTCCTGCGTCGTTGCGCTCGCGGGCACACCATCTATTGTATACGGCCTCTTCGGCTTCGCGGTCTTCGTGTTGTCGATGAAGATGGGCTTCAGTCTGATCGCCGGATGGCTGACACTTGCGCTCTATTCTTTGCCAATCATCGTGCTCACAACCGAGAATGCGTTGCGAGCCGTGCCGCATGCGCTCAGCGAGGCGGGGCTCGCCCTTGGCCTATCGAAGTGGCAAACCATCCGTCGAATCGCCTTGCCCTACGCGATGCCGGGAATCATGACAGGCATCGTTATGACCACAGGGCGCGCTGCCGGGGAGGCGCCGCCCATCCTGCTGACCGCGGGCATCTACTACTCGACGGCTGAACTGAAGCTCGATTTGGACATGCTTACCCAGCCCGTCGCCAACCTTCCCTACCACCTGGCCGAAGGATATCGCCAGGGTGGGGTCATTCCGGAGAACAACATATGGGGAACCTGCTTAACACTGATGCTGCTCGTGCTGCTGGTCAATCTAACGGCAATAGTGGTCCGCAACAAGGCGAGGCGCGCCCAAGAGCTCCACTAGTGATTTCGAACCCGGCGGTAACCACTCGGGATGTAAACTTCTTTTACGGGACGCATCAGGCATTGCTCGATGTCAGCCTCGACTTTCCACGCAACACGGTATCCGCCTTGATCGGGCCGAGCGGCTGCGGAAAGAGCACATACCTTCGTTGTATCAGCCGCATGAACGACCGCATCCCGAGCACGCGGATGGACGGGACGATACTGGTCGAAGGCGAGAACATTTATGCACGCCGCACGAACCTTGTACAGCTTCGCCGCAAGGTCGGGATGATCTTCCAGCGCGCCGCGCCGTTTCCCGGCAGCATTTACGACAACATCGCGATGGCGCCGCGGCTCCACTACGGCTTGTCGAAGCCCGACCTCGAAGATCTCGTCGAGGAAGCGCTGACAAAGGCAGTTTTGTGGGACGAAGTGAAGGACTCGCTCAAGAAGAGTGCGTTGGCTCTATCCGGCGGCCAGCAACAACGTCTCTGCATCGCACGGACGCTTGCGGTTCAGCCGCACATCATTCTGATGGACGAGCCGTGCAGCGCCCTCGACCCCATTAGCACGGCAAAGATCGAGGAGTTGATCCATGAGCTGGCCAAAGACTACACCTTGATCGTCGTCACGCATAACCTACATCAAGCTGCCCGAGTCAGCGCGTATACAGCGTTCTTCCTCAACGGACGGGTTATCGAGCACGCAAAGACCGACGAAATCTTCCAACGGCCTGCCGTCGCGGAAACGGAAGACTATGTGAGGGGCCGCTTCGGCTAGGCGCGCGAAGCCGTTCGTGGGGGACAATAATCCTTCATGAAGCGGATCGTAAGCGTAAGCCTGGGTTCCAGCCAACGCGACAAGTCGAGCACCGCCACCCTATTGGGCGAGCAGTTCTGCCTTGAACGCATAGGCGTCGACGGCGATCTCGATAAGTTCGCCGCCAAGTTCAAGAAGCTCGACGGCGAGGTCGACGCATTCGGCATCGGTGGGGCCGACCTCTATCTCTGGGTCGGAGACCGCCGATACACGTTCCGCCAAATCAAATTCCTGGTTTCCGGAGCGGTCAAATCGCCTGTCGTAGACGGAAGCGGCCTGAAGAACACGCTCGAACCCAGGCTGATCGAACGCCTCGACGACCAAGGCGTCGTGGACTTCAAGAATAGCCGCTGCCTGCTAACCGGCGCGGTCGACAGGTTCGGAATGGCGCAAGCGCTGGCAAAGGTGTGCCCCCGCGTTGTCTACGGCGACCTTATGTTCAGCCTCGGCCTGCCGATTCGCCTCACCAGCTACCGGGCGGTGGAGAGCGTCGGTCGCATCGTGCTGCCGATCGTCACCCGGCTTCCCTTCAAATGGTTCTATCCGACCGGTGAAAAGCAAGATAAGAGAACGCCGAAGTTCGCCTGGGCGTTCGACGAGGCCGATGTGATCTGCGGTGACTGGCACTTCATCAAGCGGTACTGTCCGGATCGGATGGGCGGCAAGACAATCATCACAAACACGCTTCGAAAGAGCGACCTCGAGTTTCTAAGAGGGGCAGGAATCAAGCAAGCGATCGCGAGCACGCCGACGGTCGATGGGGAGTCGTTCGGAACGAACGTAATGGAGGCGGCCCTGGTGGCGATTCTCGGAAAAAGACCCGAAGAACTTACGAAAACGGATTACGAAAGCGCTTTGGACAGGCTCGGCTGGGAGCCTAGCACTTTCGAACTCTAGGACTCGGTCCGGGTGTCGGAATCAAGAGCGTCCTGCTTGGCTTTATCCATCAGCTTCTTGCCCTCGTCGATGCCTTTCTGGAACTCGCCTGCGCCACGCCCGAGCGAACGCATAAGCGAAGGTATGCGGCTGCCGCCGAACAAGACCAAGATGATCACGGCGATCCACATGATCTCGTTCATTTGTAGAAATGCGATGGGTAGGTTCATCAGATTCCCTTAGATTATACGTTTAATGAAGGCGCCAGTGGCTAAAATGAGCCGATGGCGCGAGAAGAATTAAGGAATCTGCCCAGTGTGGCAAACCTGATAGCTGCGCCCGAACTCGCCGCGTTCTCGCACCGCACCGCTGTCCTTGGGGCCCGGGAGGCGCTGAAAGAAGCTCGGGAGGCCCAAAACGGCAAGCCGAGCGCCGACAGAATTCTGGAGAGGGCGGCCGAGATCGCAGAACGCAGCTCCCAATCTGCCTACGGTCCTGCAATCAACTGCACCGGAACGATCTTGAACACAGGATTGGGTCGAGCACGACTTGCAAAGGCAGCCGTCGAAGCAATCGCGAACTCCGCAGGATCGCACACTGTGTTGGAGCTCGACTTGGAGACGGGGCGGCGTGGAAACCGCCAAACCGGACTCGAGAACCTGCTGTGCGAACTCACCGGGGCGGAGGCGGCGTTCGTCGTGAACAACAACGCCGCAGCCGTCATGATTACGATCAATACGCTTGCTTGCGGCATGGAGGTTCTCCTTTCCCGTGGCCAGAGCGTAGAGATCGGCGGTTCGTTCCGCATGCCCGACGTCATTCGCGGCGCTGGCGGCAACCTGGTAGACGTCGGCTGCACCAACCGCACCCGCGCATCCGATTACGCAAGTGCCGTTACCGAAGACACGGCCGCCATACTTCGCTGTCACCCGAGCAATTTCACGATCACAGGGTTTGTCGAAGAGCCCGCGATCTCCGAACTCGCCGAAGTCGCAGCCGAGCACGAACTTGCTTTGATCGACGACGTCGGCAGCGGCTGCCTCATGGATACCGCAGCTTACGGTCTGCCACATGAGCCAACGCTCGCTGATTCCTTGCAAGGGGGTGCGCACCTCGTAACGGCAAGCGGCGACAAGCTGCTCGGCGGGCCGCAGGCAGGGATCATCCTCGGCAAGCGCGAGATTGTCGAAAGAGTACGCAAGAACCCGGTCGCAAGGGCCGTGCGGATCGATAAGCAAACAGCCGCCGGACTCGAGGCGACGCTCAAGCTTTACGCAGATGGAAGGGAGGGCGAGATTCCGACAATTGCGTATCTATCGCGCAGCGACAATGAAGTCCGCGCTCTCGGGAACAAATTGTCGAAAAAGCTCGCTGAACAAAAGGTCGAAGCGTCCGTAGAGATTGCCACTTGCGAAATCGGGGCTGGTTCGTTGCCCGGAGTATCGCTGCCCAGCTACCGGCTGGCCATAACGACCGACTATCCCGACGGTTTTGCGCGATCGCTCAGGATGTTTCGCCCTGCAGTCGTGGGATATATCGGAAGAGGCAAAGTTTGCCTCGATATGAGGACCGTCGATGTCGACGAACTTCCGGCCATCGAAAAAGCCATTGCTGCCGCGGTGCGCGGTTGAGCGCCAGAGACGACCGGATTGATGTCTACGCCGTCGCCACAGCCCATGAAATGGGCGTTCGCAATGTCGATTTGGCGGCCGTGCGAAAGCGCACGCCGAATCTTCCACCCCGAATTCAAGAAGTTATCGCGCTTGCAACGCTTTTCGATGAATTGGTGCACGAAAACAAGTCGCATTCCGAACAGGATGCCATTTCGGAAGTGCGCGAGCGTTTCGAATCTGAAATAGTCGAGGCTTTCTTAAAAGTGCAACCGCTCATCCAGCCGGTCGAATATGTTTGACGGCTCTTGCGCTAAAGGGACAATGCTTCGATAACCTGCTCCGCTACCTTATGATTGCCGAACGGCGGCATCAAATAAATTCCTTGAGACATAGTCGGCAAGTGCTTTCCGAACTCTTGCGCAACGGATATTCCGATTTCGACCGCATCGTCGCCCGACTCGGCCATTAGCTTCCTCAGCCAATCGGGAATCTCGATTCCGGGCACTTCGTGATGCATAAATTCGGCATGGCGCTGGCTCCGCAAAGGAAGAACTCCAATGAATATAGGCAAGCCCAGCTTCATAGCCTGTTCGCATGCGAACTCAGCGTGCTGCCTTTCGAACAATGGTTGCGTATATATAATGTGCGCGCCCGCATCGGCTTTCCTGCATAAGCGCGTTAATTCAGCCTGAATATCACGGGCCACGGGATTAAATGCGATGGCGATTGTAAATGCGCATTTCTTGGCAACGCTATTTCCGGCCATATCGACACCCTCATTAAATCGCGATAACACTCTCACCAAACCGACCGCGTCGATATCGAAAACGCTCGTTGCGCTGGGAAAATCTCCGATGTTCGCGGGATCGCCCGTGATCGCCAGAACATTTCGCAGACCGAGAGCATGCGCTGCCAACAGGTCTGCCTGCAAAGCAAGCAGATTCCGGTCGCGGCATGCCACATGCATCATGGTCTCGATCCCGACTTCTCGTTGGATAATGTTGCAAATTGCCAAGGGAGTCATGCGCAGCCTCGCGCGCGCGCCGTCGCTAATATCGATCGTATCGACGCCCTTCTCCTTGAGCGAAGCCGCTCCCGCGAGAACCTTGCTCGTATCGAGGCCGCGCGGCAAGTCGAGTTCGACCGTCACGATGAACTTCTGGCCAAGCTTCTTGCTCAACTCGCTCGGCTCGCAAATCTCTAGCGGTTTCCTTGCAGCGGCCTCGGCAGTGCGTGTCAAGGCTCTCACCCTCGGAGCGCGATCCTTGATCGCGAGAGCGAGCTGGGCGATATGAGCGGGTGTTGTGCCGCAGCATCCGCCGACGATGTTCGCCCCGGCGTCGATCAACCTCGCAGCCGCCGCGCCAAAGTACTCCGGCGTCGTGTCATAGGCAAGTTCGTTTTTTAGCAGCATCGGCATACCGGGCGTCGGCATCGCGCTGATCGGCACATCTCCCGACTCGGCCATCCAACGGATAATGTCATGCATCCTTTGCGGGCCGACCACGCAGTTCGCCCCGACAACGTCCGCACCGGCTTCGGCCATCCGCTTTGCTGCCCTAAGAGGAAATCCCTCGGCAAGGGTCTCGCCATCCTCTATGAAATTTTTAGATGCAATAACGGGAAGGTTTGAAACCGAGCGGACGGCGGAAATCGCTACTTCGAGCTCGTCGAGATCGGCAAACGTTTCTAGGATAAACCCGTCGACGCCGGCATCCACGAGCGACCGCGTCTGAGCAACGAACGCCTCGTACGCGCTCGCAGATTCGATCGTGCCGAGCGGCATCAGTGGTTTTCCGCACGGTCCGATCGCCCCGAACACAAATGCTCCATCCGCGGCTTCACGCGCCAGCCGAACGCCCGCCAAATTGATCTCGCGAGCGTCGGCTTCGCTTCCCGCCGCTCGAAGGCGAAACGAGTTCGCGGAAAACGTATTGGTTTCGAGGATGTCCGCGCCCGCTTCCCGGTACTCGCGGTGCGTCTGCCGCACCAGGTCGGGAGCATGCAGGTTCGCAAGATCCTGTAGCGGGCCGTCATAACCCAACTCGCGAAGGCGCGTCCCCATAGCGCCGTCCAAAATAAGGATGCGCGCCTTCAATGTCTCGATAAAGCCCATTCTCTACCATTATGAAGCACATCGCCGACCGAAGGGCCCGAGTGCCTCCAATCGGAACTTTCGGTAACATAGGTTCGAATCATTAGAGTTATCCCATGAATAAATGCCTCCTCTCCGCGGCCGTGAGCGTGGCCGCCACCCTCTCCGTTGCCTCCGACCTTAAGCTCGAGGACCTTTATCGTGAAAAGCCCCTCACCGGCAAAACCGCGCGGGGGATGGAGTGGTCGCACAAGGACCGGTATCTCGGCTACCTATGGAATCCCTACGATGTCAAAGGCTCCGACCTTTGGATATATGACAACAAAGAGCGCAAGTCTACGTGCCTGACCAGCATCGAATCCATGTCGGCATTCGACAAAGACTTGCCCGAAGTAATCGCAAGGTACAAGAAGGACAAGATTGAAGAAGAGCGGCGCAAGAAGCTGACCGACGAAGAACGCAAAAAGCTCGAAGAAGAAGATAAGAAGAAGGAAGAGGAGCGGAAAGAGCCGCTCAAGGAATACAGCGGCATCTCAGGATTCGCCTGGGCGAACAAGAAGGACGAACTGCTGTTCGAATACAAGGGCGATCTCTATCGCCAGAACATCGGAGACGCGAAGCCCGTCCGCCTGACAAAGACCCAGGAAAACGAAGGTTCGACGAAGTGGTTGAAGGACGACTCCGGATTTTTCTTCCGCCGTGGTGGGGGCGTCTTCCGCATGCGTTTTGACTCCTCGTTTGTGGAGCAACTCAATCCACCGCTACCCAACAACCTCCCACTTGGCCTTTACAGCATCTCGCCCGACGAAACCAAGATGATGATCACCGCCTCTCGCCAAAAGCGCAGATCGCGCGAAGTCACTTATATCTCGTATCGAGGCCGCTTCGCCGAAGCCAAAACGGCGCAGCGAGAGGTCGCTGGCGACCCGTTCAACGACGAAGCATACGTTTTTCTCTACGATATCAGTAAAGACGACGGCAAGCCGTGGGAGGTCTACCACTGGGCGGGCGGCATGGAATACCAACAAACGGCATTCGCCGATGAACCGTGGAGTCCCGACTCGACGAAGCTGGTCTTCGCCACGTGGAAGCGGACGCAAAAGGATCTCGCGATAGTTGTCGCCGACGTCGCCGCACGCAAGACCTCGACCGTGTACTCCGTGAAGCATGCCGGCGGGCCCGAATCGCCGGGCATGGCCGACCCCATATTCACCAAGGACGGCAAGAAGATCGTCGCGCTGCTGGAATCGAGCGGCTACAGGCACGTCTGGTCCATCGATCCGCTCGCGAAGGGTGCGACGCAACTGACAAGAGGAGACTTCGAGGTATATCTGCGGAAACTGACGGCGGACGGCAAGGGCATTATCGCGACCTCATGGAAAGAGCACTCCTGGCGGATGGATGTTTATCGGGTGAGTCTGGCCGACGGCGCCATGACGCGACTCACGAATCGCGAGGGCGCATACGGCGCGCCCGAAATGAGCCACGGTGGCGACAAATTCGCCGTAAGTTTCAAGGATTGGAAGACCCTGAATGAACTCTACGTCGTAGATGGGAAGAGCGAGCGCAAGTTGACTGAGTCACACGCGGAAGATTTCTGGAAGGTCACCAAATTGACTCCCGCGCCGTTCGAGTTCCGAAATCGGCATGGCCACCTCGTCCGCGGCATGGCGTACTACCCGCCAGGATTCATAAAGACCGACAAGAGGCCGCTCTTCCTCTACACGTACGGCGGCCCTTTGGGGACCTCCAAGGACATTGTCAGCGGCAATTTCAACTCGTTCAACATGTACGTTGCCTACACGATGGGCTACGTCACCGCGACCATCGACCCGCGAGGAATGTCGGGCTATGGGGCGGTGTTCGAAAGCGCCAATTTCGGGGCGCCCGGCGTCGCCCAGGTCGAGGACCTCTCCGACGGCGTCAAGTATTTGATCGCACAAGGCGGAATTGACGGCAAGAAGGTGGGAATCAGCGGGTGGTCGTTCGGCGGCTTCCAAACGCAGATGTGCCTCTACACCGCGCCCGACGTTTTCACCCTCGGCATCGCCGGCGCCGGCCCCACCGAGTGGCAGAACTACAACAATTGGTACTCCGGAGGCGTTATCGGCGATTCCCGCGAGGGTAAGCCCGAAGACCTCGACAAGTTCTCCTTAACCAAGCTGGCGAAGAATCTCAAGGGCCATCTTCTTTTGCTCCACGGCATGGAAGACACGAATGTCCTCTTCCAGGACACGGTCAAAGTGTATCAGGCGCTCCTGCGTGCTGGCAAGGGCCCGCTCGTTGAATTAGTGGTCGACCCGACGGGTGGCCACGGCCTCGGCGGCGACATTAAGCGGAAGGATCAATACGCGATATACGAGGCTTACCTCTTGAAGATCTGGGCCCTTACAAGGGAGACTAGCGGGTAGGGTGATGG
>JACDEQ010000340.1:0-1848 GCA_013816225.1 Armatimonadota bacterium
CAGATCAAAGAAACCCAATTGCCCCATCGCACCCGCTCCCGGTGGTCAAATTCAAAGAGATTCTTTGAATCTGATTCGCAGGCCGCGCGGAAGGGGTATTTTTCGAGATGCCCATTGTCTGGGGGCGCGGTTCTCATTTGACTTTGTTCGGACGCCGCGCGCGGTTCGTCAGTAGTGCTAAGAGGGAGGCCCACCGCGGCCGCCGATCGATGGATTCTTGCAAGTGGGCCGTCAGTGCTTCTTTTTGCGTGAGTTCAGCTTGTAACCGTTCAATCTCCTGCACGTCCGCGTGCAACCTGTATATATCAATGGGGATTTTGAACCGTTCCGCTAACGGTGCACGCTCGACAGCGACATAGAATCGATTGATCTCGTGAGAGGCCGCAAATACGTAATCACGATTTAACAAAAGGGCTTCCCACTCTTGGTAGATTGGCGTGTAGGTCAAGGGAATTGTCGACTCCACAGCGACTATCCACGGCCGATAAATGTCTAAATCGATTCCAGAAAGTACAGACTTCTCTGCTCCTTCTGTATCGATCTTCAAAAAATGGATCTCTTCGACTGGATGATCTGCTAACACCTCTGTCAGGGTTTTCGTGGGAACCTCATATGACCGAACCTCAAGCCCTCTTGCCCTGCAATTATCCGCGTACTTTGTTATCGTTGTTGATAGGCCTGTCCCGATAACCTCATAAAGTATTATGCTTCCGGGTTGATCGCTTATCGCAAAATTCAAATTTATGTCCCGAGGTCGCTCACGTTCGAACATGTCTATGTAGCTGCGTACAGGATCTATGTTTATCCCCCGCCAACCTTGATCGTAGAAATGTTTCGTTACGGATTCGGATACAGGATTGCACGCGCCGACATCGACGTAAAATCCACTTTTGATGTCGTTTAAGGCGCGCCATAACATAACATCTTCCTGATATTGCGCGTAAGAAACCATCATCGTCATCGCGTAATCCTTATCCTCTACGCCGACCGTCGAAATCGAGCCTGAGAGCCTCACCATTCGATTTACCCGCCAGATTCGCCACGGCCGCCTCGATCAATAGAGCGCAATATGCTGACAATTATGCCTGAATTTTTGGACTCGCACGGCAAATTAGCCGGTCATCCGGGAAAGCGGGCTTATAAGTTTTCCTCAAGGAATCGCGGCAAGATCCTCCAACCAGGTCGCCGCCGAGGAATCGCTCGGAGCGCGCCAATCGCCGCGTGGCGAGAGAGAGCCGCCCGAGCTGACCTTTGGGCCGTTCGGCATGGCTGTGCGCTTGAACTGGCTCGTCTCGAAGAAGCGTTTGAGGAACACTTCGAGCCAGCATTTGATCTCGGGCAGCGCATAGGCTTTGCGCTCGGCCACTGAGATGTTCGGCGGCCAGACGCCTTGCCCCGCGTCGTGCCACGCGTGCCAGGCGAGAAAGGCGACCTTGCGCGGGCTCAAACCGTAGCGGGTGATGTAGAACAGGTTGAAGTCCTGCAGCGCATAGGGTCCGACAAAATCCTCGGTAAGCTGCGAAGGTACATCGCCGTTGTGGCCAGGTACGAGTTCGGGCGAGATCTCCGTGTCGAGGATATCGAGCAGGATTTTCGCCACGTCCGGGCCGAAGCGCGTGTCTGCGGCACACCAGCGGATGAGATGCTGGATGAGCGTCTTCGGCACCGAGGCATTGACGTTGTAGTGGGACATTTGGTCACCGACGCCATAGGTGCACCAGCCGAGCGCCAGTTCCGATAGGTCGCCCGTGCCGAGAACGATCGCCTTGTGATGGTTGGCGAGCCGGAAGAGGACCGAGGTACGCGCCCCCGCTTGGATGTTCTCGTAGGTCGTGTCATAGATTGGCT
>JACDEQ010000340.1:1858-2940 GCA_013816225.1 Armatimonadota bacterium
CGCCCTTGGCGGCCGGGTGGTGGATGTCCGCCAACATCAGCTGACAGGCCGGCGTCATGTCGATTTCCTCCGCGCTCACGCCGAGCCCCCGCATGAGCGCCCACGCGTTGCCCTTGGTGCGTTTCGATGTGGCAAAGGCTGGCAGCGTATATGCGAGGATGTTCTTACGCGGCAGTTTCAGCGCATCGAAGGCTGTGACCGCGACGAGAAGGGCCTGCGTCGAATCGAGTCCTCCCGAGACGCCGATAACGAGATGCTCGATCTTTGTGGCGGCGAGCCTTTGGCGGAGACCGTGGGACTGTATGTTGAAAGCCTCGAAGCAGAGTTCGCCGAGCCGTGCGTCATTGTCTGGCACGAAAGGAAAACGCGCGACGCGGCGATCGAGCCCAATGTCCTCTTCGCGAGGAGGCTTTAGCTCGAACTCGACTGTCCGGAAGCGGACATGTGTACGATGCTGGTCGACGCAGTCGCCAAACGTGTTCTGGCGCATGCGGTCCTGCAGCAACCCCTCGAGGTCGACGTCCGCGAAGATGAGTTGCGGCTCCTCGGCAAATCGCGACGCCTCGGTGAGCAACGATCCGTTCTCATAGATTGCGGCCTGCCCATCCCAGGCGAGGTCGGTCGTCGATTCCCCGTTGCCGGCCGCCGAATAGAGGTAGGCCGCAACGCAGCGCCCGGACTGCGCCTGGCACAGCATATGCCGGTAGTCGGCCTTGCCGACCGTGGCATTGCTCGCCGAGAGGTTGAGCAGCACGGTTGCGCCCGCCATTGCCGCGTAGGAGCTCGGCGGGATCGGCGTCCAGAGGTCCTCGCAGATTTCCGCGTGCAGCACGAAGTTCGGCAGGTCCGAGGCGCGCAGCAGGATATCCGTTCCGAACGGCGCGGCCTGGCCCGCGATCGCGATCGTCTCACAGGAGACGAAAAGGCCGGAAGAGAAGTGTCGCCGCTCGTAGAATTCCCTATAGTTCGGCAGGTAGGCTTTGGGCACAACGGCGAGGATGCGGCCCCGATGGAGGATCACCGCGCAATGGTAGAGGCGACCCTTGAAGCGCAAAGGTCCACCTATGGCCACGACCGGCAAG
>JACDEQ010000341.1 GCA_013816225.1 Armatimonadota bacterium
GCTTAGCGCGACCGTGGCAGCACCACACGACATGTGGCGCTGCGACGCCCACGCCAAGCCGCAAGCGCAAGACACGTCCCCATGACTCCCGAATTCCAAAAAGCCCGTCGCCACCTCGGTGGTCGCGATACGGTCCTCAAGCCGCTCATCCGCAAGGTTGGCCCCTGTACGCTGGTCGCGGCGGGCGATTATTTCGCGATTCTCGTGCGTTCGATCATCGCGCAGCAGATCTCGACGAAAGCAGCCAAGGCCATCGCCGAACGATTGCAAAAAGCTCTGGGCCGCGGCGGCTTTCGCCCGAACAACATCCTGAAGGCCGACGAAGCGACTCTGCGCGGCGCCGGCCTTTCCGCGAATAAGCAGCGTTCGCTTCTTGATCTCGCCGAAAAATGCGCCACCAACGTCGTGCCCTTGCGCCATCTGCCGGAGATGGCGGACGAGGAAGTGATCGACGCGCTGATTCCCGTGCGTGGCATCGGCCGCTGGACCGCCGAGATGTTTCTCATCTTCGCCCTGGGCCGCCGCGACGTACTGCCCGTGGACGATTACGGGCTCCGTACCGGCGTGCAGCGCCACTACGGTTTGGAGGAACTCCCCAAGAAAGCCGCCCTCACGGCGATCGGCGAACCCTGGCGCCCCTACCGCAGCATCGCCACCTGGTTCATCTGGCGCAGTCTGGGCGACGTGCCGCAATCCGAGAAATGATGCGGCGTCCGCAAAACTCCCGGAAAAACCGCGAACTCCGGCGCTCCAAACGGCGTCAACTTGTCAATACCCATCCCTGCGGTACAAAGACGAAGATGGCCGCAAGGGCCGGAGGCGTAGCTCAGCTGGTAGAGCAACGGACTTTTAATCCGTAGGTCCTGGGTTCGAGCCCCAGCGCCTTCAATGACTTACGGCAAATCAAGCTGTAAGATGGCAGAGAAGTGGCAGAAAAAAACCCCTGCCGGGCGGTAACCCGGACAGGGGCAGCGAACCTTCCTAGCTCGCGTCACAGCAGTTTAGGAGGTTCTAATCATGACTCGCTTCGCGAAACCGTGGTACCGGAAAGGCCGTGGCTGGTACCTTGAAATCGACGGCAAACAAGTTAAGCTCGCCGATGATCGAGATCAAGCCTTCGATCGCTATCACAAGCTGATGGCGGGGCAATCTCCGACTGGCACCCCGGTGTCCTCCGTCATTGACTCCTTCCTCGACTGGTGCATGCACAACCGGGCCGAACGAACTTTCGATTGGCACAAGGAACGCTGTGACTCCTTCTGGCAGCACCTCAAGTCCTTGGGCTTGAGTGTTCTCACCGTGGAAGAGTTGCGGCCGTTTCATCTGGACGCATGGCTTCGGACCCATCCTGGTTGGTCGCCAGGAATGCAGCGTGGCGCACTCGTCTCGATCCAGCGGGCGTTCAATTGGGCCATCAAGCAAGGCCTAATCGTCACTTCGCCAATTGAGGGCCTAGAGAAGCCCCCGCAGGGTCGTCGAGAAAACGTCATCGCCCCTGCGACCTACCAGGTGATCCTTGAACACGTCAAGGGCCAAGCTTTCCGGGATCTCCTCATCACGGCATGGGAGATCGGATGCCGTCCGCAGGAAATCGTTCGAGTTGAAGCCAGGCACTTCAACCAGGGTCGCTGGGTTTTTCCGAAGGAAGAATCCAAAGGCAAGAAGCGGATTCGCGTTGTGCACCTCACTCCAACGGCCGAAGAAATCACGAAACGGCGTGCTCAGCAATTTCCGGACGGTCCGATCTTTCGCAACCGGGCAGGACGACCCTGGCATCCTTGGGCGATCAACTGCCGATTCTGCCGGCTGCAGAAGAAGATCGGCAAGAAATTCGCTCTCGTGGATTTTCGCCATAGCTTCGTCACCCGTCTGCTGAAGGAGGGCGTCGATCCGATTACGATCGGCGCTCTCTGCGGCCATGCGGACCTAAGCATGATCGCACGCGTTTACGCCCACGTGCATCAAGATGCAGAGCATTTGCGGAAAGCCCTCATGAAAGGTGCTTGAGTTTCACGACCGGGGCGGGTCGCAGCGTGTCGACCCGCCCCATTTCGTTGCGTTCAAGAAATCGTTTCAGTTGCTCCTCAGAAATCCGGATCGTCCCGCGCCCTTGGCCGATGCGGTGATGCGGAAGGTCGCCAGACTCGACCGCGTTGTAAACGGTGGCGCGGGACACATTGAGCTTCACGGCGACTTCGTTTACGGTAAACATCGATTGCTACCCGTTTTCGTAGTTTGCTTACTTCGTCGCTCGCAGTTTGAAGCGAACGGTCGAAGTCATAGGCGACGCCCAAGAATCTTTAAAAAGCCGATTGAACATTTAGCTTTGCCCTGTTAACGTTAGGTTCTGCGTCGCACTCCTAAGCGACCTTGGGAACGGAGAGGGCAAATCAGCACGTAGTGCTTTTACGATAGAGCGATTGGGTATGCATAAAAAGCAGGAATTGGGTTCGAAAGCCAAAACCTACATAAAATCGTCGACAGCAACGGCCTGCTCGTCGATCTAGCCGAGTCTTCCTGACGCGCGATCGTGCGGCTGCCGTGATGCGAAGCTATTCCCTGATTCTGTCTCAATTCACAATACGGGTCTCAAAAAACGGAACAAGACAATGGCTAGTGACGCCGATCATCGTCCATTGAGTCTAGTTTTTGATCGGTTCGGTGCTTTAAAGCTTTTCCTTAAATCCATTGAGGCTTTTGCAAGCGACACATTACTTAAGGATCTTTGGGAAGTTCGCCTTCTATATGACGGTAACGTTTCCGGGTCGCCGATTGAGAATCGTTCCCTGTGGAGCGCGATTCGTCCCATTGTCGAAAAATACCGCTTGCTCATGCCCGACGATCTCGGCTTTCGTTTCTACCTGGCTGACGACGAGACTGAAAGACGAGAGGCCTCGGAGGCCGTGACCAGCATCGACGTGGCAGCATTTC
>JACDEQ010000080.1 GCA_013816225.1 Armatimonadota bacterium
CATTCAGGGGTGTCAATACGCCAGTGTGGGCGGTCAATGAAACATCGTTCGACGGTGTGCAGATCGCTTTTTTTTCAGCGGGCTCCGAAGCTTCCCTCCAGTGGGCGCCGGCCGCGGTCAAGAAAGGCGCCGTGGTGGTGGACAATTCGAGCGCATTTAGAATGTCTCCAGAATCGCCTCTCGTAATCCCCGAGATCAACTGGCAGCACGTCCTTCCCGAGCATCGAATCTTTCCGGTAGGCAACTGCACGGCGATCATTTTAATGATGGCGGTCGCGCCATTGCGGCGCTTCGGCAAATTGAAACGACTCGTAATAAGCACCTACCAGAGTGCGAGCGGCGCGGGCGCGCGGGCCATGCAAGAACTCCTGGATCAATGTAGGGACGTCCTGGACGGCCGCGAGCCCGTTCCCCAGGTTTTTCCGCACCCTACCGCTTTCAATCTTTTCAGCCATAACACGCCAATCAACGCGGAAGGCTATAACGGCGAAGAGTGGAAGGTCATACAAGAGACGCGCAAGACGCTCGATGCCCCGGACCTAAGAATCGAGGTGACTTGTGTGCGGGTACCCGTTATGAGGGCACACAGCCTGACGGCCAACGTAGAGTTCGACGGTCCCGCGCCATCGGTCGAGGCGATGAAGGAGGCTTACGAGGCCTTCAGCGGGGTCGAACTTGTCGATGACCGGGCAGCCAACTGTTTCCCGATGCCCTCCCTCGCCGCGACCCGCGACGAGGTGCTCGTCGGCCGATTGCGTCGGGACAATTCGAACCCGAACGCCGTAAGCCTGTTCGCATGCGGTGACCAGCTGCGGAAGGGCGCTGCTCTCAACGGGATCCAAATCGCCGAACGGCTCGTCGCCGAAGGTAAGGTCTGACGATGGGTGCATTCCAGTCCCCCAAAGAGTGGGGCCCGCTCTTGACCGCCATGGTCACCCCCATGAACGAAGATGGCAGCGTCAACTACGGGGAGGCGGAAAAGATCGCCCACCATCTGGTCGATGCGCAGCGGAATACAGGCATCGTCGTAGCCGGTACCACGGGCGAATCGCCAACGCTGAGCGACGAAGAGAAATTCGAGCTGCTGCGCGTTGTGCTGGCGGCCGTTCGAGATAAAGCTGCAGTCGTTTTCGGGGCCGGCACATACGATACATCCCATAGCAAGAAGCTTGCCGGGGCGGCGACTGAAATGGGCGCTCACGGCGTAATGCTCGTTTCCCCTTATTACAACAAGCCCTCGCAGGAAGGTCTCTACCAGCATTTCAAGCACGTGGCCTCGAGTACCGACTTGCCGGTCATGCTGTACAACATCCAAGGTAGAACCGCGGTCAATATCGAGACGTCGACGCTAGTGCGGCTCGCCGAGGACGTGCCCAACATCTGTGCCGTAAAAGAAGCTAGCGGCAGCCTAGCTCAGGCCGCAGAAGTCGCCGCTGCGGTTCCAGAAGGATTTCGGCTGTATTCCGGCGACGACATTCTAACGCTCCCGATACTGAGTGTGGGTGGGATCGGAGTTGTCAGCGTTGCCGGCCATGTTGCGGGCAAAGAGATCATGGAAATGATGGAAACTTTTTTCAGATCTCCCTTCGACGCGGCTGCCATGAACCGAAAGTTGGTGCCCTTAGTCAATGCGATCTTTTGCACCACGAGCCCCTCGCCCATCAAGTACGCCTTGTCGCTGATCGGATTCGATACGCGCAACGCGCGCCTCCCTATCGTGCCGCTGACCAACGAGCAGGAGGAAGTCGTGCGAAGCGCAATGGCTGGCCTTGGTCTCATCTAAGTCATGGAACCCGGTATCGATCTCGGGTGTCTAAGAGTTAGATAGCCCCCAAGCAGGAGGTAAACAATATGAAGAAATTCTTAGGTTTGGCAGTTTTGGCGTTGGCCGCCCCGGTTATTGCCGACGATTTTATCGACAATTTGATGCAGCGATACCGGCTCAACTGGGACGATGCCGCGCTGATCGGCGGACTTAGCCGAGATTTCAAACTCGACCCGAGTGTTGTTCTGGATACTCGAAACCGTTACGGCATGCACGATGACGACCTCATCTCGACGCTTTATTTCCGGCGCAACAGCCGCCGAGACATGGACGACATCTATCGGATGCGTGAGAGCGGAATGGGTTGGGGCGAAATCGCCCACAAGATCGGGATGCACCCGGGCGAATTCAACAAGATGCGAAAGAGCTGGGGCGAA
This sequence comes from Armatimonadota bacterium, assembly GCA_013816225.1. Classification (GTDB taxonomy): domain Bacteria; phylum Armatimonadota; class Fimbriimonadia; order Fimbriimonadales; family ATM1; genus JACDEQ01. Next base: position 2,203 of record JACDEQ010000080.1, read on the forward strand.
ATGCGTGACCGCGACCTCGCAGAAGACCTCTGGCGCGACCAGCTCCGACACCGCTCTAAGTCGGACCTCGACTGGGCTCGCAACAAGAATCTAAGCTGGCGCGACATCTATGTCGCCGATAAGGCTTCCCGTGACCGCAACAAGAACTTCCGCGATATCCTGACCGGCTATCGCCGTGACGGCGATTGGGGCCGTGTTGGCGGCGCCTTCGACCCTCGATACGATGGGCGTTGGGGCAACGACCGGCCGGGATGGTCACCAAGGAAGTCGGACAAGAACAAGAAGACCATCAAAAGAGATCGCCCGGCGCTTACCGCGCGAGACGCCGAAGTGAACAAATCGAAGCCAAGGAAACCTAAGGGCAAAGGCAAAAATAAGTCCAAGGGTGGCAACGACGACAACTAATTGCGACTGAAATGATCCGGGGCCCGCTCGAGTGGGCCTCTGTCTTTTTAAGGCACGTCTGCTACACTCGGCCGTGGGGAAGACCGTTTCTTCGGTGCTGGCAGCCATGCCAGAGATACGCGTTATCAAGCGGCAGTACGAGCCCCAAGATGAAATTGCTTTCGCCGAGGGTGCGCCGACAGCAGAAGACTCGGAAGTTGTGGAGGGGAAGGAATTGGCCGCGATGCAGGTGTCGCAGACCTCGAAGAGTGGCTTTACACACTTCATAGATGGCGCCCAGAGAAGCAGGCTGGCGTTCTTCGATGGCCAGGCTCCCGGCTACATGGCACATATTAGTGCTGCGATCCTCGAACGCGTCGAGAGAGAAATGCTTCGCTGTTGGCACGAGGCGAGCGAGCTTGCCTTCTTCGCCCCAACGGGCGGCTCCGCCCTAGACGCGTTGGAGCGGGCCGAGTTCAAGGTGCGCCGCGTGGAGGTGGCGGAGGAGGTAGGCATGTCTGCCCTGATCGAGAGCGTCAAAACCAAGATCGGCACGGCTCGCGACGAACTGGAATCCAAGCTGAAAGTCGACTGGATGCGGTCGGATACCGGTGGTTGGCTTTTGGCGGACGGCGGCATCGCGTACGCGGCCAATCGTGCGTCCGGCGATCATCGAGTTGCGGGGGTCATAAAGTCGCACCGCAAGCAGTACTTTGCAAAGAGGCAGTCTGCGGAGGTAGTGCTCAACTTGAAAGAATGCGAGCGCACTTCGGTTTTTATCGCAAAGACGGGCGCCCTTGGACAGTATTTCGCCTATAGCTGGTACCTGCGGCTGCGCGACGATCGCGGTGAGTCGCCGGCATTCGGCCTGGTGCGGGTCGAGCTGCCGTTCGTGGAAGCGAGTTTCGGCTGGGCTGATCAAGTAAGCGGTTGGCTTCTGGCCGAGAGGGCGCCGCTGTCGCTACCCGATATGCGGTACGACCGCATGCTCTATCCGATTCGGCGCGTCGAGATGTTCCTCAATGCGTCTCAGCCGAGTGAGGAAGCCATGCAGGCGCTTCTGGGGGTTTGAATATCCTGCTTCGAATCGGCTTCGGCGCCAGCGTAGCCAAGTATCGCAGGACCGACTTGAACCTGCCGGGATGGAGCTGCAGCGATAGCAAGTACAGTTCCCGACCCTTTCGAGGATCACCTGCCATGACCTCCTCGGTGGCGAGGCATGCCGCGGCGTGGGCAAGCTGTTTTCGAAGCGCCGGCCATTTATGGAGAAGCTCGCGGCGCCGCTCCAGAACGCCGAGCCGGATACGTATGTCCTCGCTAAGGGACGTTTGAAATCGATAGATTGTGTTGTGGCTATGCACCCGGTAAAACGTGAGCTTCTCGTCGACGAATCCGACTGTCCCTTTCGCGGCCAAGCGAAGCCACATATCCCAATCGCCGATGTTCCTGAACGACTCGTCGAAGCCTCCCGCCATGCGAGCCATGTCCGCGCGCATCATGACCGAGCTGGCGATTGCATGGTTCCTCTCGATGAACAAGGGCAGAAGGTCGCCCGTAGGAGTGCGGGGGAATTCGAAGCCCATCGGCTTACCGCCTATGACATTCCCGTCTTCGTCGATAAAATCGCCGAACGTGTGGCAAAACGCCATCGCCGGGTCACTTTCCATTAGCGCCACCTGGAGCTCGATCTTCTTCGGCAGCCATGCGTCATCGCTGTTGAGGACTGCGGCGTACTTGCCGCGAGCCAATTCGAGCGCCTGATTCAGGACGCCGTACGTGCCTCTGTTCTGCTCGTTCTGCACCAACCGGACTCGTTCCCCGTACGACCTCAGTATCTCGGGCGAACTGTCGGGGCTATTATCGTCCACGACAATGACTTCGACATTTTCGTAGGTTTGGTTCAGCGCCGAGTCCAGGCATTCGCGCAGGTACGTTTCGTGCTTGTAGCTGGTAAATAGAACGCTAACCAGCGGGCGATCGCTCATCGTGTACGTATCTCGATCGACCAGTCGACCATGTCCAAACTCGGATCGCTGACATCTCCCTCCGGCTCGTTCTGAAGGTCCGAGTTTCGGTAGATGTTCGGGCCCGTCACATCGATGGTGATGTAATCGTTGATCGAGCCGGGTTCCGTAGAATTGCCGAGTGCGTCCCAATACTTGGGGTTCGGATCGTTGGGGTCCGTCGGAACGCGGTCCATTGTCAGCAAGTTGATTTGCAGCGCCCGAATCGAGAGGGCGTCGCGTGGGTTCGGCCTCAGCTGCGTCGCATCGATCTCGAAGTCAAGCCTGACGTCCTCAGGCCCCGGCGTAAAGAAATTGACCGGTATGCCGGTTTGAAAATAAGTGAGCAGATTCTGGTCCGCGAACTTGAAAACGGCGTATCCTCCATTCGGCTGAAAGCCGTCATAGCGAACGAAGTGCGTGGCCTTCCCGGCGACAAACCCGTTTCCCCATGGTGGGGCAACGACGGGGATTGGTCCGCCATTCTGGCCTGTAAGGTCGTTCGCGTCGTTGATCGCGACGATGTAGACGTAGTTCGGGTTCACTGGGGCTGCGAGCCGAATGATGAAGCGAAACCGCTTCGTAAATATCCCGCCTCCACCCTCGGGAAACTTGGCGCATCCGAAAACCAGCAGGCAGACGGTAAAGAAAACGACGCCCCGTATCATAACTACTATTCTGACGGGTTCGGGGGCCTATTTGGTATCCTTCGTCTTCGCCGCGGGCCCGTAGCTCAGTGGTCAGAGCGGGCGGCTCATAACCGCTTGGTCGCAGGTTCAAGTCCTGCCGGGCCCACCATTTGCGTCCGTCTACTGCCGCTGGCGAGATTGACTGAAGACTGCAGAACGATTTCACCGCTCGCTTCGGGGGTGCCCAGGATAATCGCTGGTTGATTTTGGGGGCGCCTCCTTCGCGAGCTTATCCTTGACGGGTTCACGAACTTGGCGGACATAATCGACAACTGTTCTAAGCGCATGGACTGAGGATAAGCTCGCGCAGCGGTAGTAAAAAGTGAGAGTTTATTGCCGCTTGTCCTGGGCACCCAAATGCAGAGGCAAGGTAAAATCCACTCAGTAAGGCGAAAGCCATTTCCCGCTAGGGGAGCCCGCGTGGGCTGAGAGTCCTGGAGTAGCCAGGAGACCCTTGAACCTGATTCGGTTAGTACCGGCGTAGGAAAGCGGACGGGATTCATTTCGAAGCCGTTCCGCGAGGAACGGCTTTTTGCTTTGAAGGAGCAGAAAATGAATCATCGTAAAGCCTTCACCCTCATCGAACTGTTGGTAGTGATCGCCATCATCGCGATCCTCGCAGCCATCCTCTTCCCGGTATTTTCGCGCGCCAAGGAGGCCGCGAAACGCACGGCGTGTCTTTCCAACTGCAACCAGGTGGGAAAGGCGATCGCCATGTACTTGGGCGACCACGACGGCGTGATGCCGATCTTCTATGCCTACATGTCGCAGCCGCCCTCGGGCGAAGAAGGGCATAAGGGCGTGGAGACGCAACTTTATCCTTACACCGCGGGCAAGGAGGTCTTCCGCTGCCCGCTCGACTTCGGTGGACCTTATGTCGGGCAGGATGTTCCCGGCGCCAAGTCCTACTGGCAGGCTTACGGAAGCAGCTACCGGTTCACGAAGTGCATGTTCTCGGTGCTGGAAGGCGAGTCGAGCGGGAACAACCAGCCGTACGACTACACGGCGATCGTCTCCGAAACCGCGATCGCGTATCCTGCCGAGACGCGCATCATCCGCGACGAGATGTTCCCGATCTTCGACCGCGAAAGCGTGCCCGATGCCTGCGAGCGATACGGTTACGACTGCGACCCGCCATGGAACTACTACACGAGGTGGCATACATCCGGCGGCAACATGATCTTCGCCGACACGCACGCGAAGAACATCTCGGGGACCGCAAACTTCGACAACGTGCTGGTAGATCCTGACGGACACCGCTCAGGCGACCCGCATTCCGAGGCAGGCACTTACTATTGGGCCTGCGATTAGGTCGACGCAACGGCAGGGCGGAGTTGATTCGGCAGATCAGTCCTCGACCCGAAAATTCTTTAAAATCGAGATATACGGTGAAGCAGGCATTCGGCGCGTCCCCATCGATGCCTCAAGAGACCGACAACGGTGAGGCCGATCGCGAACGCCGTGAGCGAACCCGGCTCAGGCACCGGGGTCCAGACGAGGGGGCGGAACGCAAATTCGGAGTCGATGCCCCAGCCCACGATCGTTCCGTTTTCGTCGATGCCCGTAGCACGAGACTCGATGAAAACGCCGGGAAGAAACTGGCCAAGATCCAAGCGGCTTTCCGCAGTGCCCGACCAAACCACGGCGTGCGCCTGGCCGCTACCGACTTGCTGCTTCCCGTTCGTGTCGACGGCAATCCCTGGGCCCAGCGAAGCCATTTCCAACGTATTTGCGTCCCACCGCAAAGCCGTTCCGGACGAACTACCGACAATCTCGTCGGCGTGGATCGCCTGTGCCCCGCCAAGAGCACCCTTCGGTAACGGCAGTAGGACCATGCTCTCGGCCGTCCCCGACCACACCACGGGTTGATTGTCTACCATCCCGACCTGAGTGTCGCCCCACACTCCATAGGCAATAGACGATTGGTACCCATCAGGGTGAAGATCGACAACGGATTCCGGGGTGTCCCGCCAGAGCAGGGCGTGCGAGATGTTGCCGCCTTGTAAAACGGCTCTGTCGCCCACTTGGCTAATGCCGTCCGTTGCGCGCCCAAAGGTCGACAAGTAACCGTTCGGATGCAGGTCGACGAGGCTGCCAGTCGAGCCGGACCACATCAGAGCGTGGCTTCTATCGTTCAAGCGCCCGGTGCCGATCTGCTTGCCGCCGCCCACGCCTTCTAAGCCCCACGAATCGAAACCGTCGGCGCCGAGGTGGACGTAGTCGTAGTCAGGGCCGGTCCACAATAGCGAGCCCGCGAAGTCGGTTCCGACGATCTGGTTTCCACCTGCGCCGAGCGCCCAGCCTTGACCGGTGGAGGTGGGAAGAATCTGAGCAGTGTATTGCGCGATGCCGGAAGTCGCCATGCACAATAAGGGCGCAACGAACCTTAATTTTGAATACTTCATCTCTCTAATCCTTCTGTCCGGTTCACTTCAGACCACGCGCTTCCGGCATTGCGGACTTGCGGACGAAACATGACATCTCGAACACCCGACGCACTCGCTCCTCCGGTGTCATCTTACGCAAACGCCTTGCCATTTCCCTGTGCCCAATCGCTTGTGTCGAGCAGGTCCGTTCGCCACACATCACCATTGTAGCCGCCCCCGCCTGCAGGTAAAATTGAACCGCCGCTATGCCGTACATTCCGCACACCGACGCCGACCGAGAGCACATGCTCAAGACCATCGGCGCAGCAACCATCGACGACCTCTTCCGCGAAATCCCTGAGAACCTCCTCGTCAAGGGCGAACTCGACATCCCGGAGGGGCTCGACGAGCACGCAATCGGAGTCGCCCTCAGCGACATCGCCAAACTCAACCAGTCCCTCGACAACACCGTCAACTTCCTCGGCGCAGGCATCTACGAGCACTACATCCCCGCCATCGTCATGGAGCTCATCAGCCGCGGCGAGTTCCTCTCCGCCTACACCCCCTACCAGCCCGAGATCAGCCAGGGCTACCTCTAAACGATTTACGAGTTCCAGTCCATGATCTGCGCGATCACCGGCATGGAGGTCTGCAACGCCAGCATGTACGACGGGGCGACCGCTCTCGCGGAAGCGGCGATCATGGCGCACGGAGTCACGGCCCGCGACAAGGTCGTCATGTCCGATGCGATCCATCCGCACTACAAGGACGCCGTCCGCACGTTCTGCGGCGCGATCGGGGTCCAGGTCGACGAAGTCCCCGCCGCATTCGCCCACGAGCGGCTCGATAAGGACGTCGCATGCG
>JACDEQ010000342.1:0-1469 GCA_013816225.1 Armatimonadota bacterium
ACATGATTTCGATCCGTTTTAGGGAGTACCAAAACCCCTCCCGAACGAATTAAATCGAATACGGCACTTCTACGAGGTCGTCTTTGCCGACACGTCGTTTCGCGCGTGGTTTTCACACGGCCTCGACCCACTGCGGTCGTCCAGCTCCCTCGAAGCAGACGCCCATCCGCGCTGAAACCGACGTTCAACGAGGGAGTTGAGCGGCCCGCCGTCACAGACCTTCACAAGCCGAAGCAAATTGCCGGCGCGTCCGTTCGAACGCCGCGTTAGCCTCGGCGTAGCCGGAGCCCGAGGCAATGGCGACGATTACTTTTGTTTGAGGCTATCTCGCCAAGCGATGACCTCTAGTTCGCCGCGGACGGCTTCTTCGACCGGAATGACGGGGTGCACCTCGAACACAAACGCAGGGAGCATCGAGCAGAATTTGTGAATGGTCACCAGATCGTCGCATTCCATCAGCATGTGCCCGCCCCACTCGCCGACTCGGATCACAAAGAAGTCGATCTTGAAATTGCCCGGCGCCTTCCATTGGCCGAAGACTTCGAGGATTCGCTTCTGGGCATTCTCGTATTCCATAGGCGAACCCTGCGGGCGTTCGAACCAGCTGATCATGTACTTCATCGGCATCCTCCTCGATTGGTTAAAAGCTTCGGAACGACTGCTGTTTGGACGGGCTAACTAGAAGAAAGTCGTTTGGCGGCTTGGCTCAGTGGCGGACCAATACCCAATGAGCCGATCCGGTGAACGGTGGTCGCAGGAGATTGGGCCTTCGCAAGGAGCGCAGTGCCAACGAGCACGAGCGTGGTTACTCCAGCGAAGATGAGCTTGCGCCTTTCCATCAATGAATCAACTCGTTCGCGCGCAGCATCTCCACTTTCGCAAATGCAGGTCCAATACAGACAGGAGGACGCTACGCTGTCGTCCTCGGAGCGTCAAGAAATGCCTGTGCGCACCATCGTTCCACCTTCAACGCGGGAATGTCCGAGATAAGGAGTGGCCACGTTGAAGGTCCCCGTTTTCGGGCGAATGGGTTTAGGACGCCTCTTGGCCGATCCTCGGTCTGCCGTGGGCAGTACCATCTGACGCCGGATGCTGAATCGAATCTCGGTTACGGTAGGTTATCCCCGCCCGCGGTTTCCTGGTTCCACTGGACTCGTCATTATCATGATGAATCGCGAGCGTCGCCCGAGGGTTGCACGAGTCACGATCGCGACCGAAAATGAGGCAGGTGGGGCAACGGCGCCAACTTGGGACGGTCCTAACAATACCTATTCGCCGATTGCCGTCGGAACGGACAAGGCCGCAGGCCGAGGTGGATGGCACAGATGACTGTCAAGGATCTTTGGGGCTTGGTTAAAGCAGCTGCATCAGGTTGGGTCGATGACTACGCCCAGAGCATGGGCGCGGCGCTCGCCTACTACACGATGTTCTCGATCGCCCCGCTCTTGCTGATCGTGATTTCGATCGCC
>JACDEQ010000342.1:1479-2915 GCA_013816225.1 Armatimonadota bacterium
CTTCTGTTCGGCGACGAAGCTGCGCGCGGTGAAATCTTCGGCCAGCTGGAAGGCATGCTGGGCGCACCTGGGGCGCTTGCGGTACAAGGTCTGCTCGAAAGCGTACGCAAGCCGGCCGAAAGTGTGACGGCCACGGTCTTCGGCGTGGTCCTGCTGCTGATCGGCGCGACCTCCGTCTTCGGCGAGTTGCAGGATGCTCTCGATCGCATCTGGCGGGCGCCGGTGAGGGCAGGGCAATCCGGATTCTGGGGATTGATACGGGCACGATTGCTGTCTTTCGGCATGATTCTCGGCATCGGGTTCCTGCTGATGGTCTCGTTGGTGGCGAGCGCCGCATTGGCCGCACTCCGGAAGTGGTGGGGCCCGGTGTTCGGTGACTGGGCGGCGGCGGCGAGCATCATCGAGCTCGGCTCGAGCTTCCTGGTGATCACCGTGGTATTCGCGATGATTTACAAGCTAGTGCCGCGCGTGCGCATCGATTGGAAGGATGTCTGGATTGGCGCGGCAGTGACCGCGCTGCTCTTCACGGTCGGCAAGTTCCTGATTGGGGTCTACATCGGGAGAAGCGGCATCGCTTCAGGCTTCGGTGCCGCAGCTTCTCTGGTCGTGGTGCTGGTCTGGGTCTATTACTCGGCCCAGATTTTTTTGCTGGGCGCGGAGTTCACGTGGGTATACGCGCACAAATTCGGTTCCCGTAGGGACATCGCGTCAAAAAACACTTCCACCTTGCTCCCTCCAGCGACATCATTCCCAACGTCAACGAAGGTGCCCCGCGATGAGTGAACGGCAACACGCAAACGCTGGACTGACCCCAGCGTGTGGATACTCCTGATCACACTGCCACGGCTGCTATAGACGAATTCCTGGCAAACACATGAACGGCTGGTTCTGGCCCGACTCAAGACATTTGTCAACCGCAATCGATCCAGAGCAGCCGGTCGGACTTCTCCCAAAGCAGTCGTTTGACCAATCAGGTTAATCGGCGACCACGGCGAGCAGCGTGAACCACGCGCAATAAGAGCTATCACTGAATCACCTCGTCCGCGCGCAGCAGAAGTTCCTTCGGAATCGTAAGCCCGAGAGCCCGGGCTGTCTTGAGATTGATCACCAACTCGAACTTCTTGGGCTGTTGGACGGGAAGTTCGGCAGGTCTTGCACCGCGAAGGATTCGGTCGATGTATTCGGCGCGTAGCCGGAATTGTTCCGCCCGCGTTGCGTCGTAGCCGATCAGGGCGCCGGCCTTCCGCACGGTTTCGGGGTCTTCAGTCAAGGTCGGCAGGCGGTGTTTCATCGCGGCATCGACGATTTCGAATTGCTGGTCCCGGACGGAGTTGAGCAGCACCAGCGCCTGGGCACGCTGCCGGACCAGCTGTGCGATCGCACCACCGATCTCGCCCCTTGCGCTGATTTCGACGAAGATTGGCGCGATGCCGAGC
>JACDEQ010000343.1 GCA_013816225.1 Armatimonadota bacterium
GCCTCACCCTGATGGTGCCGAAGCAGATCATCGACGCGGAAGATCTTCCGCCGAACATCCGGGGGGCCGAGGCCGCCGAGATCCGGTTCCCGCTGGGGGTCCGGATGGATGTGGCCGAGCGAGAGATCATCCGCCGGACCCTGGAAACGACCCCGACCATCAAGGAAGCCGCGAAGGTGCTCGGAATCGGACTCCGCACCCTGCACACCAAGATTCGGAACTACAAGCTCCGGTAGGTCATCGAACGGGTGTTGCGCCGCGATGTCACTACTTTCCATGCCATCGCTCCCATTGCCGGATGGCAACGAAAGCGAGGATCACCAGCGTGACGACGAATCCCTCGCTCATGGTCGCAGATCCTCTGGCCGCATTGCGAAATTCGGATTGCCCACGCGCAAGGGACGAACTTTTCCGCGATGGACGAGCTCGCGAAGCTCGGAAACCAGGTGCGTGCGGGAGGTGGTCGTGATGTCGCGCGATATCACCCGAATACTCCATGGGACCGTATGCAGTGACCGGAGGTACGCCGTCGCACCCATATCGCAGACCACGACTTCCGGCGCATCGGCCGGTCGATGCAGGGAGAGCATCGGCACGAGACGACAGAGCAAACAGAGTTTGTTATCGACGTCCGTGACCTGCCACCGTTCGTGCCCGAGGATCACGGCTCCAACCTCGTGAAGCATTGGATTCCAGACGACGCGCATTGCGCGGTGAGCGACGTGTGGTGCGCGCTGGCTTCCTGGACACGCATCCCCTTCTCTGGTGCAGTTCCCACGCCATAGATTGCCGGCTCCGATCGGCCGCCAACGTTGCACCTATCAACAGGAAACCGGCCCGTTCCCGGCAGCACTTGCAGAAGAGCAGCGCCGCGGAGTGCCGATCCGCTTCGGCGTCGTGCGCATGACTACGCACCCACAACGAATGGCAGTGCCGGATTGCTCCTTTTGGTCAGGCAAATGAGGAAACCCGAATGCTGAATCGGCACGGCGGCGGTTTTGAAAAGATTCCGATCGGCCAGGGTGCTGACTCTGGGAATCTTTTGCCTTCGTCCTGGTCGGCATGGGCGTCGCACATGTGCCGGTAGGTGCCATGAGCCACCGGTGTGAGCCAGGGACGCGAATGAATGGACCGGGGAAGCCGCTCAGTTCCGGACGGGCGTACCTGGAGCAACGTGCCGCAAATCGGGATGCGAGGGCCGGCGTCGAATACCGAGCCGGTGTTAGACCCAGAAAACGGGAAAGGTGAGGTTCCGACCATGGGCCTCGAAAGCATCGGAACCCCGACACTGTGGCTCGGCTTCGCGGTCTTCGTGCTGGCGATGCTGGCCCTCGACCTTGGCCTGTTCCATCGCAAAGCCCACGAAGTGGGCGGTCGGGAGGCGTTGCTCTGTACGGCAGCCTGGGTTGCGTTGGCCCTGCTCTTCAACCTCGGCGTCTACTTCTGGTTCGGGCCCGTGCGCGCGCTTGAGTTTCTCACGGGCTACGTCATCGAGGAAGCGCTGTCCATCGACAACCTCTTCGTCTTCATCGTCGTCTTCTCCGTCTTCGCGGTCCCCGCCAAGGTTCAGCACCGGGTGCTCTACTGGGGGATTCTGGGCGCGCTCGTCATGCGCGCCGCCTTCATCGTACTCGGCGCGGCGTTGCTCCACCGATTCCACTGGATCGGCTACCTCTTCGGAGCGTTCCTGGTGTTCACGGGCGGCAAACTGCTCGTGCAGCGAGGAGGCGTGGAGGTCCACCCTGAGCGGAACCCGATCTTCCGGTTGTTCCGGCGATTCGTGCCGTCGGTGGATCAGTACCGCGGTGGACGATTCAGCGTAATCGAATCCGGCAAGCGCTACGCGACCCCTCTGCTTCTCGTTCTGGTGGCCATCGAAGCAACGGACATCCTCTTTGCGGTCGATTCCGTTCCAGCCATCTTCGCCGTCACGACGGACCCCTTCATCGTGTACACGTCGAACATTTTCGCCATCCTCAGCCTGCGAGCGCTCTACTTCGTGCTGGCGAGGATGATGGGAGAGTTCCACTATCTCAAGGTCGGTCTTTCACTCGTCCTCGCATTTGTCGGAGCCAAGATGCTCCTCGCCGGTGTCTACGAAATTCCAATCGTGGTCTCGCTCGCCGTCATCGCGACCCTGCTGGCCGGTGCCGTCGCAGCTTCGCGGCTGCGCTCGAAAGGGACGCCTCCGCCTGCCGGCTCCAACACCCGCTTTCTCAGGCAGGAGCGGTATCGCTTCTTGAAGATCGGACTCGTCGTCGATCCTGATGGCGAAATTCTAGTCGACCAGTGCCTTGCGGATCAGCGCGTCGGCGGTCTTCGCGCCCTTCCACCCAAGCAGCCGCACCTCTTTTTTCGTAACTGCGGTGACCTGACGGAAGAAGACGGCGAGCTCGTCGCGGCGACGTTGCGAGAGCTGACTCACGTCTTTGATGTCCGCGACGCGTTCGGCGCCAACCGGCACAAGCAACATTCGGTCATTCCGCTCGCGCTTTCCTCTCGCGGTTCTCTGCTCGAGTGCGAGCACGCCGACGACGCGGCAGGGGACGACGAGGCCGGGAAAGCTGGAAAGCTCCCAGAAGATCATTGCGTCGAGGGGGTCGCCATCGTCACCTTTTGTAGAAGGGATGAAGCCCCAGTCGTAGGGTATGCCATGCCGAGAATCAGAGGGTGGGAGACGACAAAGGCCTCGATCTCGCCGTCATATTTCATCTTCAGGTTGGAACCGCGGGGAGTTTCGACGACGACCCTCCATGCGTTGTTGTCACGAGCCGGCAGGCGGTCGAGTCGCATTTCGTCAGGCTAAACTTGCCTGGCGGGAACGGCAAGCGGTGGGAGGAATGACCGGGCGGGAACCCCGGGGCGGCTGCGGAAACGTATCCGCCGGCGGAAGACCGCGCTATATAGCGG
>JACDEQ010000081.1:0-638 GCA_013816225.1 Armatimonadota bacterium
CAGGAAATGGGGACTAGGCAGAGCCTATTGTCACCATCCGGTTCGGAAACGGGCCGGACGCCGAGCTTGCCGGCTCGGGATCGGAACTTGTCGAGCGCCTCGGGAGACGGCTTAGCGCCACTCGTGATCAGCAAGCGGGCGTCGTACTGGCTACCGGCCCTCTTGACGGCGCGTAGGATATGCTTTACCGAAAGCTTGTCGGCGCGAACCAGACCGGTGAGGGTTTTCGATTCGAGGGCAACTTCGGGCCCTTCGAAGCCGTCGATGTTTTCGACCGAAGTCAAGACTGACTTCCCGCAACCGCCTCAGCTCAGACCGGAAACGAAGAACGTGGCTTTGAGCGGCGCGTCTTGAGCGACGCCCCTGCGACGCCGAATGCAATCGCAACCGTGGCCATGATACGCAAACATGCCGGTTTCATGATTTGCCCGTTGTACCCGATGGGGCGCCTTTTTCTCCTCACTATTCCGCGGCCCAAAGATGCTAGCGTGGAGCCTGCCTCGTCATCGTCCATGAGACTTCGTCCATGCGCGCAGTCCAGGGGAAGAGCAAGGAGAATCCGCCTGCGCCAAACGAGATCTCGACCCGCATTTTTTGATCGTTCGGATTGACGTAATTCATCGCCTCCTTTCCTATGT
>JACDEQ010000081.1:648-1452 GCA_013816225.1 Armatimonadota bacterium
ATGTTGGACACGAAGACCTGGTCGGTTGTGGGCAGAGTTTGCGTGTCGACGAGATCGTAAACTCCCGTCGACCAATTAAACATGCGAACCTGCATGAGGATACCATTAGTAGAGTCGCAGGCAGCTTCGACCGAAAAGCTTAATGCCGAAACGCTCGTGAATGGTGACGTGGCTTCGATTCGGACGACGGCCGGCGTCTGTGTCAGAGAAACAACCGGTACCGGCTGGATCGTGAAATACAGGTCGTCACTCTCGAGTAGTTCCTGGAGCGAGCCCGATGAGCGTCCCCTGATCACTTCGATCGCGGTCGGATCCACGGTTTCGATAGTCGGGCGAATTCGGAAAACCTTGCCCAATTGCCAGGCGCTGATGTAGAGGTAACCATCGGGGCCGACGCGGGCGTCCGTCGTTACCCCCCATCCGGTCCCGATCATAAACACATCCCGCTCCTTGACGCTGTCGACAACCTTATCGGCCAAATCACCCGATAGATCGAGGCCGTTGCGGTCTTTAGCGATCGGAAGAAGGAACAGCCTGCCGGTGCCGGTGTTACATAGAATCGCCTGCTTTCGCAGAGCGTCCGGGAACTTGGTGTTCCATAGGAACTCGATCGCCGTGAGCCCGATGGTGTCGAAGTAAGACAGGATGGGATCGGCGTAGTGGGCGCCCGGGATCATAAAGAGGTCTTTCTCGTTGTACGGTATGCCGGAGTTCACCTGCATGGCTGCGTCGCGACTGTCGGGGCCCATAATCAGGTGCCAGCCGGAGTTCATGCCGGGCTCGGCTATGTTGAGTTCGTCGTAG
>JACDEQ010000081.1:1462-8456 GCA_013816225.1 Armatimonadota bacterium
GGCCATGCCGAAGGCATTCCGCATGCCGTAGATGTAGGCGCGGCGGAAGTTCTCCAGCGGAAGCAGGCGAAACGGATTGTCCACAGGAATGGAACCGTCCAGTTCGAGACGATAAATGGCGGCGTTCGATCCGGAAACGCCGGTGTCGTCGTTCACTTCCATCACACCGAAACGCATCATATCGCCATGCTGAACATACAGCTTGCGATCCGGCCCGATTTTGAGGTAGCCGCCATGGTGGTATTGGGACGGAGGCCAACCCTCCGCCCCCCACGTCGCGATCGTTGAATTGAAGAGAAGCGTCTTCGTCCCAGGATCCCATCTGTAGGTCTCGAGGCGATCCTCGATCCAGGCTCCGCCGTCGCTCTCGGCTCGGCAATGGTAAAGATAGATCAATTTGTTCTGGTCGAAATCGGGATGCCTAGCGATGCCGAGGATCCCCATCTCTCCATCGTTCGCCACACTTAAGTCGAGTGCAGTCGGCGGTATCGGCGAGCCGTCGAGAACCATCACCTTCCCATCGGCTTTTTGAGTAACTAGGACGGTGTTCTGATCCAGGAACTCGAGCGCTGTCGGCAACGCCAAATCGGTGCCGACGGCCTCAAAGAAAAGGCCCTCCTGAAACAAGTTCTGTGCCGGCAGAATAGGGCCGGCGAATAAGCCGAAGAGAAGACACGCGCAACGAGTTTTCATGAGTAAACATCCTCCAACTGCTCACAGGGGGCGGCAAGCGCTAGCCCAATAAAAAAACCAGATACCACAGTATTCCACAAATCCTTACGCGTACCTGCTACGGAATCTTGACTTTTTTGTATGGATTTAGTTAGAATAGCTAAGGATATAGAATGAGTACCGAGACGGAAGTCGAACAGTTAGAAAGCTTAGCCAACCGCGATTACAAGTGGGGATTCGTCACCGATATCGACCAGGAGACGGCGCCGAAGGGGCTAAGCGAGGACACGATCCGGTTCATCTCAGCCAAGAAGGAAGAGCCGCAATGGATGCTCGAATGGCGGCTGAAGGCTTACCGCCTCTGGCTGACGATGACCGAACCGACTTGGCAGAACGTGAAGTACGACCCGATCGACTATCAGGACATCTACTACTACGCGGCGCCGAAATCGGCGAAGGACGCGCCGAAGAGCCTCGACGAGGTCGACCCCGAGCTGCTGAAGACCTACGAAAAGCTGGGCATTCCACTGCAAGAGCGGGCGATCCTCGCAGGTGTGGCAGTGGACGCGGTTTTCGATAGTGTGTCGGTCGCGACGACCTTCAAGGGCGAACTCGCCAAGCACGGGATCATCTTCTGCTCGTTCTCAGAAGCGGTGAGGGAGCATCCTGACTTGGTGAAGCAGTATCTAGGCTCGGTCGTTCCCTATTCCGACAACTTTTTCGCGACGCTCAACTCCGCCGTGTTCAGCGACGGTTCCTTTGTGTATATTCCGAAAGGCGTTCGCTGCCCGATGGAGCTTTCTACGTACTTCCGGATTAATGCAGCGAAGAGCGGGCAATTTGAGCGCACGCTGATCATCGCGGAGGAAGGGGCTTATGTCTCGTATCTCGAGGGTTGCACCGCACCGATGAGGGACGAGAACCAGCTTCATGCGGCCGTGGTCGAATTGGTTGCTTTGGATAATGCGACAATTAAATACTCGACCGTACAGAATTGGTACCCTGGCGACAAGGACGGCAAGGGCGGCATTTACAATTTCGTCACGAAGAGAGGCGCCTGCCGTGGCAAGAGTTCGAAGATTACCTGGACGCAGGTAGAGACAGGTTCGGCAATTACGTGGAAATATCCCGGCGTAATTTTGCAGGGCGACAATTCGATCGGCGAGTTTTATTCAGTTGCTCTGACGAGCAACCACCAGCAGGCGGATACCGGCACTAAGATGATCCATCTGGGCAAGAACACCAAGAGCACGATCGTCTCGAAGGGCATTTCGGCGATGTACGGACAGAACACGTATCGCGGTCTTGTGAAAATAAATCGTGGAGCAACCGGGGCGCGCAACTATTCGCAATGCGACTCTCTCTTGATCGGCGACGAATGCGGCGCGCACACGTTTCCATATCTCGAGGTGAAGAACTCGACCGCGACCGTCGAGCATGAGGCCTCGACGTCGAAAATCGGCGAGGACCAGATTTTCTATTGCAATCAAAGGGGAATTCCGACCGAAGACGCCGTGAACATAATCGTGAGTGGCTTTTGCAAGGATGTCTTCAGGGAATTGCCGATGGAATTTGCGGTGGAGGCTCAGAAGCTTCTGAGCGTGAGCTTAGAAGGCAGCGTCGGATAATTTTCAGATCGGAAGAGAATATGCTTGAAATAAAGAATTTATATGCGAGTGTCGAAGGAAACGAAATTCTTCGTGGAATCAACCTGACCGTTAAGCCCGGCGAGGTTCATGCGATTATGGGCCCGAACGGCTCCGGCAAGAGCACGCTGGCTCAGGTCCTGGCCGGCCGCGACGATTACGAGGTCTCGGAAGGGGGCGTAACCTTCGACGGCAAGGACCTTTTGGATTTGGACCCTGAGGAGAGAGCTGCTGAAGGCGTCTTCATGGCGTTCCAATATCCGGTTCAAATCCCGGGCGTCAGCAATTCCTACTTTTTGAAGGCTGCGCTGAACGCGGTTCGCAAGCACAATGGCCAGCCGCCGATGGATGCATTCGAATTTATGGCGCTTATGAAGGAGAAGCAGGAGCTGGTGGATATGGACAAGTCGTTTCTTACCAGGCCGGTGAACGAAGGCTTTTCCGGCGGCGAAAAGAAGCGGAATGAGATTTTCCAGATGGCGGTTTTGGAGCCGAGGCTTTGTATTTTGGACGAGACCGATTCGGGACTGGATATCGACGCGCTCAAGATCGTCGCAAAGGGTGTGAACTCGATGCGCAGCCCTGAGCGATCGATGATCGTGGTCACCCACTATCAGCGCCTGTTGAATTATATCGTTCCTGATTTTGTGCACGTTTTGGTCGACGGCAAGATCGCTCGCTCCGGCGGGAAGGAATTGGCGCTGCAATTGGAGGAGAGCGGGTACGCCCAGTTCGAGGAGGCGCTCGCTTAATGTTGGACTTGAATTCGAAGGTTTCTGCGTTCGAGTCTGCGTTCGACGAGGCGCAGCCGGAGCTGAACGCGATCGGCTTCGGCGAAATGCGCCGAAGCGCGATGGCGCGTTTCCTCGAGTTGGGCATTCCGACCACCAAAGACGAGGAGTGGAAATTCACCAGCGCACGAGAAATTGCCGAAACGGAGTTCGATTTTTCGCCAACGAAGGTGGATGTCGATCTTTCGCGCATGGATAAGGTCGCCTTCGGCACCGGCGGGCCGTTACTCGTTTTCGTAAACGGAGCGTTTTCGGTGGAGCATTCTCGCGTCGACGGCCTTCCTGAAGGTGTTATCGTCAAGAGCCTGCGAAGGGCGCTCAGTGAAGACGCCTCCATCGTCGAGAAGCATCTGGGCAAAGTCATCGACTTGGACGAATCCGCCTTCACTGCGCTCAATACCGCCTTTTTCGAAGGCGGGTATTTTGTTTTTGTTCCTAAGAATACGATTGTTGAGCAGCCCATTTACGTGGCGTTTATCGCCGCATCTTCGGGCATGCCCGCGATATCTCACCCAAGGAATCTGCTCGTCGTCGAGAACCACGCGCAGGCTAGCGTTGTCGAGAGCTACATCGGGGACGCGGGTGCGTCCTTCGTTAATGCCGTGACGGAATGCGTTGCCGGTGAAGACGCTGTCCTCGAGCACGTCAAATTGCAGCTCGGCAGTACCGAGGCGCTTCACGTCACGAGCATGCAAATCGTTCAAGGCCGCGCCAGCAACGTGAAAAGTACGGTTGTCACGATGGGCGGCAAATTGGTTCGCAACGATACGAATTCAGTTTTAGCCGGCCAGGGCTGCGAGTGCACGATCAATGGGCTCTACGTTGGCCACGGCGACCAACACATCGACAACCATACGCGCCTTGACCACGCGCAGCCGAATTGCCCTAGCCACGAGCTGTTCAAGGGAGTTCTTGCAGACAAATCGAGCGCTGTTTTCAACGGAAAGATCATCGTTCGCCGGATCGCGCAAAAGACGGACTCGAAGCAGTCGAACATGAATTTGCTCCTTTCCGATGACGCGGTGATAAACACAAAGCCGCAGCTCGAAATCTTCGCAGACGACGTCCGGTGCACGCATGGAGCTACGATTGGAAGGCTCGACGAGGACGCTCTGTTTTACTTGAGGTCTCGAGGCATCGATAAAACGGACGCGCGCAATTTGCTGATTTATGCCTTCGCCAGCGACGTTATCGACCGAATCAAGATTCCCGAACTAAGGGAATCCCTGGAAGATATGCTCTTCGAGCGATTCGCGGAAAAATAGTGAGCGCCGTGACCCGTGCTGGCTTCGATGTGATGAGGATTCGGGAGGACTTCCCGATTCTGAGCCAAGTGCCGTATGGAAAGCCGCTCGTGTATCTGGACAACGCGGCAACGGCGCAAAAGCCGCGGGCCGTGATCGATGCGACATCACGCTTCTACGCCGAAGAGTATGCGAACGTAAATCGGGGCGTGCACTATTTGAGCGAGCAAGCGACCGTGATTTACGACCAAGCTCGTGAGACGGTTGCTCGGTTTATCAATGCGGACGCGGAGGAGATCATTTTCACACGAGGAACGACGGATGCCATTAATTTGGTGGCGGCTTCTTGGGGTAAGCGCATTAGGCCTGACGACGAGATCCTAATTACGGAAATGGAGCACCACTCCAATATCGTTCCGTGGCAGCTCCTGTGCGAAGAAAGGGGCGCCCACTTGCAAGTGGCGCCCATTACGAGGGCCGGCGAACTCGATCTCGACGCATTCGACGCCATGATTTCTGAGCGAACCAAGTTGGTTAGCGTTGCGCACATTTCGAACGTGCTCGGAACGATCAACCCCATACGTGAGATTATTCGGTTAGCCCATGCGAAGAGCGTGCCGGTCTTGGTCGATGGCGCCCAGTCCGCCCCGCATATGGCGATCGACGTTCAAACTTTAGACTGTGAGTTTTATGCATTTTCAGGCCATAAACTGTTCGGGCCGACCGGAATCGGAGTTCTATACGCAAAGCGTGCGATGCTCGAAGAAATGCCGCCATACCAAGGCGGCGGCGACATGATCGTTTCGGTGAGCTTCGATAAATCGACGTACAAATCTGGGCCTGGCCGGTTCGAAGCCGGTACGCCTAATATCGCCGGCGTCGTAGGGCTCGGCGAAGCAATCCGCTATGTCGATAAGATCGGACTGGATCAAATTGGCGAGCATGAGAACCAACTCCTGCAGTACGCGACCAAAAAGCTCTCGCTGATCCCGGGACTGAAAATTGTCGGAAATGCAAAGCGGAAAGCATCGGTCATTTCTTTTGTTGTCGAAGGTGTTCATCCGCATGACGTCGGCACGGTCCTCGATCGAGAGGGGATCGCGGTTCGCGCCGGCCACCACTGCGCACAGCCACTCATGAGGGTTATGGGGGTCCCTGCAACATTACGCGCCTCGTTCGCCTTTTACAACACCAAGGGAGAGATCGATGTTCTTGTAGGCGGGCTCGACAAGGTAAGGGAGTTGTTCTCATGATCGACTTGCGCGAGCTATACCAGGAGGTCATATTGGACCACTACAAAGAGCCGCGGAATTTCGGAGATTTACCGGAGGCTACGCATCGAGCAACGGGCGACAACCCGCTTTGCGGCGACAATATCATCGTAACGATTAGGATGGAAGGCGAGAAGGTGGCAGAAGTTCGTTTCACGGGCTCTGGGTGTGCGATATCGACTGCGTCGGCTTCGCTGATGACCGAGTCGATTGCGGGAAAAACATTGGATGAGGTCGAAATGGCATTTCGAGATTTTCACCAACTCGTGACTTCTGAGCAGGAGCCCGCAGCGCTCGGTAAATTAGCGGCGTTTGCGGGCGTGCGCGACTTTCCGTCACGTGTGAAATGCGCGACCCTGGCTTGGCACACGCTAAGGGCGGCACTGGAGGGGGCGAGGACGGTGACGACGGAATGATGGAAAGCAACACGAAGATGGAGATGATGCCGCTTCAGGGCGAAGTGATCGAGGCGATTCGCCAAGTTTACGACCCGGAAATTCCTGTAAATATTTATGAATTGGGCCTCATTTACGAGGTGAACCTATCCCCGCCCGGCGACGTTCATGTGAAGATGACCTTGACCGCGCCCGCCTGCCCCGTTGCTGGGACGCTGCCGGGAGAGGTCGAGGATAAGATCAGGAGCGTGGAGGGCGTGACGTCTGCAACGGTCGAGGTCGTTTGGGATCCACCGTGGGATATGAGCCGCATGTCGGACGAAGCTAAATTGGAGCTTGGGCTTTTCTAGATGAAATTTAGCGCTCAAGAGGAATATGGGCTGCGTTGTCTTCTTCAAATTGCAAAGGCGGGAGACGGCGCGAGCTTGGCGATTCCTGAAATCAGCAGATTGGAAGGGCTTTCACAAGCGAACGTTGCGAAATTGATGCGTTTGCTTAGGAAAGGCAGTTATGTGATAGCGTCGCGCGGGCAGTCGGGCGGATACACTCTGGGAAGGTGCCCGAGTGAAATAGCCGTCGGGGAAGTTCTGGCTTCCCTTGGGGGGAGGCTCTATGATGCAGGATTTTGCGACCGCCATTAAAGGCGCGGCTCTCGTGTGCACTCACTCGATCGACTGCTCTATTCGGTCTTTATGGTCGAGCCTGCAGTTCGCGGTTGACGAGGTCGTTGGTAAAATGACCTTGGAGCATCTGCTTCCCAAGCGAGAAGCGGGACTTCTCAACGTCGAGTTAGAACACTCGCGCTAGTTTTCCTGCTTTCTTTCTCTTCAGAGGCGCTTCTATGCATTCTCTGGAGCAGCAGCAGGACATTTTCATTTCGCATTCCTCGCAGCAGACGAACTGGATGTTGCATATGACATTTGCGCAGTTAACGTATTGGTATGAGGGCTCGCCACAATGGTCACAGGTTGTGAT
>JACDEQ010000082.1 GCA_013816225.1 Armatimonadota bacterium
GGCCAGGATAGAGCGTACCGCAGTAGGGGTTGCCTTCGTTTACGAATTTATCCAGCACGGGCCTTACGAAAGTTTCGCCAAGACGATCCAAATCGTCGACATCCACGGGGGAGACGGCGCCCATTCCGCCTGTGTTAGGCCCGCGGCCGCCGCCGAATGCCGCCTTGTAGTCTCGTGCCGGTGGAAGCATGCGGTAGTTCGACCCGCTGCAGATGGCCATAAGACTGAGCTCGGGCCCTGTCAAACGCTCTTCGACAACGATCGTTCTTCCTGCTTCGCCGAGGTCTCCTGTGACGAGCATGCTCTCGGCTGCGTCGATCGCGTCATCCGCCGTTTCGCAAACGATCGCGCCCTTCCCCAGGGCTTCGCCGCTCGCTTTAACCACTACCGGCCAGCGGACGCTTGCGATATATGCCTTGGCGGATCGAAAGTCGTCGAAAGTTTCATAGCGCGGCGTCGGAATGCCCGTCTCACTCATAAGGGCCTTTGAAAAGGCCTTGCTGCCTTCGATTTGGGCGCAGTGTGCGCTTGGGCCGTAGACCGGAAAGCCCTCGCGACGGAGTGTGTCAGCCACGCCCGCTAAGAGCGGCCGTTCGGGGCCGATGACCACGAGGTCGAGGGCCAAAGACTCGGATGCTTCTGCGACGGCACGGCCGTCGTTGGGATCAACATCGACCAACTCAGCAACATCGGCAATGCCAGGATTGCCGGGAGCGCAGAAGACCTCGGCGGTCTGACCGAGGCGCCAGCAAAGCGCATGCTCGCGACCACCTCCCCCGAGGACGCCAACCCTCAGGAACCGCCACCACTCTTGGACATGAGCCGGTTCTTGCGGCCGCGCTTGAGATCGTCCGCGGCGTTGCTGAACAGCGTGTAGCTTGGCTCGAATGCGAGGGTGATGACGTCGGTGGGGCCGTTTCTGTTCTTGCGGATGAACACCTCCACCGGCGCGACCTTGGAGTAGTCGGCAACCTCCTCGCCGCCATCGTCTGCCTTGGCGCGGTAGAGCATCATCACGACGTCAGCGTCCGCTTCGATCGAGCCGGACTCACGAAGATCGCTGAGCTGTGGGATCGGCGGGTCGCGAAGTTCGATGCCACGGGAAAGTTGAGAGAGAGCGACGACAGGCACGTCCAAATCTTTGGCGAGGTTTTTAAGACCTCGGGCGATTTCGGATATCTGCTGGGTTCGTCCCTCGTTGCCTTTCGTCGCGCGCATGAGCTGGAGATAGTCGACCACGACAAATGCGAGGCCGCCCTCTTCCGATTTCAGGCGCCGGCACTTGCCGATCATGTCGAAGGTGCCGATGTCGGTCGAATCGTCGATGAACAGCTTTACGTTGTAGAGCTTCTCACAACCGTCCACCAGTCCTTGATAATCTTCATCTGAGAGGCGGCTGCGTTTGAGCGAGTAGGAGTCCACTTTGCCGAGCATGGTAGCGTAGCGACGAACGAGTTCGAGGCTCGACATCTCCAGGCTGAATATCGCCACGTTCTGCACCGTGACCCTGGCGGCATTGTAAGCCATCCAGAGCGCGAGGGAAGTCTTGCCGATACCGGGTCGTGCGGCCACAATGATCAGGTTGCCAGGGTAGAAGCCGGTAAGCAAGTTGTCCAGATCGGCAAGACCCGACGGCAGACCATGGATAGGTTCGCCGGTTTCGACGACCCGGTCGACCTCTTTGAAGAATTCTACGGCGAGGCTCGAAACGGGGGCGAAGTCCTTGCCTAGACGCCTTCTTGACACGTCGAATACCGCTTTCTCTGCGTCCAAGATTTTCTCGGTGACCGTGGTCTGTGGGTCGTGGACTTCTTTGACGATTTGGTGCCCGGCGATCTCGAGGTCGCGCAGCATCGCCCGGTCTACCACGATGTCGGCATAGTAGTCGGCGTTTGTGGCCGATGGAACGGAATCCGCAATCTGGACCAGGTAGTCGAGGCCCCCGATCTTGTCGAGGCTCGCTCGGGCCACCAGCTCTTCCTGGAGCGTCAGGATGTCGATGTTGCGATAGTTGTGGTTTATCGCGACCATCGCCCGAAAAATCTCGCGATGGACCGGGCTATAGAAGTCGTTTTCGTTGAGCCGTGAAATGAGCTTGTCGGCGGCTTGCCGATTGAGGAGCATCGAGCCGATGACGGCCATTTCCGAGTCGGTACTGTGCGGCGGTAAGTGAAGTTCGAGCGCGTCCATGTGTTGCCTGCAAAAATTGAGACGGGTGTCCCCGAGGATTCGAATCCGACGCGTCGTGGCGGGACAAGAAGAGGCTACCGACTCAACGAGTGGGCAGCCAAGTGGGAAAGCTCTGAATAAGCCCTATTCCTCGGCGGGCGTGGCTTCGATGGGTGCGGGCTCTTCGGACATGGGGGCTTCTTCGGCGATCGCGAGACCTTTCCCAGCGGCAGCAGCCTCTGCCGCTTCGGAGCCCTCCACTACCTGCGCCACCGGCTCCTCGATTCCGAGCAAACCGTCTTGGTTCGCCACCTCGAGGTGGATGTGGGCGTCCACATCTCGGTGCAAGTCGACGAGGATGTTGTAAACGCCGAGGCGCTTAATCGGGTGGAGCAAGGCAACGGTGCGCTTGTCGACCTCGACACCGGTCGTCGATTTGATGGCTTCGGCTACGTCCGAAGATGTGATCGCGCCGAAGAGCTTGGTCGCACCTTTGGCGGTGGAGCCGATGACACGAACCGTCTGGCCGTCGATCTTAGCGGCGAGCTTTTCGGCGTTGCCGCGGGTCTTCTCGGTTTCCGCGGCGGCCTTCTGCTGTTCGCGCTCCAAACGATCGAGGCTCGTCTTGTCGGCCACGCGAGCAAGTTTCTTGGGGAACAGGAAGTTCCGCGCGAAACCGTCGGCGACCTTTACAACCTGGCCCTCTTTGCCGAGCTTCGCTATGGTCTGATTCAGGATGATCTTCATACAATTCCTATCTCTTGACGCCGATCCCGATAATCGCCTGATTCCGGTCAAAGATACGGTCCAGACCCACCCAGCCGTAAATGTCGTCACCGAAGAGGAAACGGGCCCGCATGTTGAACTTCAGATCGTTGGGATCGAACAAATCCCCGGTCAAGCTCAAGCGTCGCGTAGGCTGTAAGTCTACCCCGACGCCCGGTTTCGAGGCATAGATTCCATACCTGATCGCGTTCTTACCGAGCATCTGCGAGTACTGTGCCGTCAGTTGGTTTCTCTCGGTCGCGTCGTAAACTCCCGCGAAGATGCTCGTTTTGTCGCTCAGAGGATAGTTGATGAAGACGTCCGTTTGGAACCTGTCGGTATCGAAGTTCCTTCCCGTTTCGAGGCGCAACGAAGGCTGCTCCAGCTTGATACCGGTTCCGGGGAGCTTGCCGACGAACTGGTTGAGGCGCGTTAGCAGCCCCTTCGCTTCGGCTGCAATCTCCTGGGCAGCGTCCGCCAGCTCGATGGCTTTAGCCGTCACGATTTTGCCGTCGGCGGTCATGGCCTTGGTGTTCTCGGCGATGTC
This sequence comes from Armatimonadota bacterium, assembly GCA_013816225.1. Taxonomy (GTDB): domain Bacteria; phylum Armatimonadota; class Fimbriimonadia; order Fimbriimonadales; family ATM1; genus JACDEQ01. Next base: position 3,482 of record JACDEQ010000082.1, read on the forward strand.
GATGCCCGTGCGCGAAACTTGCTCCAGGTTCGCCATGGTGTTGTTGAGGGCCGTACGCATATTGGGATCGGCCACGAATCGATTCACCTCGGCGACGAGTTCTTCGGCCCGCTTGGCCGTTCCGTTCAGGGAAGCGAGGATGGCCTGAGCGTTGCCGGGCAGGTCTGTGTCTGCGACCTGCCGGGTGACAGTAACAATGCCGTGGCGTAGGTCTTGAATTGCCGAGGACGCGTTGAGAAGCGCTGAGCGCAACGTCCCTTGGTTTTGAGAAATGATTCCTTGCGTTTGGCCAAGCACCTTGTTGAGAGCCACCAGCGTCTGCTCGGTTCCGGTGAGGACGCCCTTGATTCGGTCGCGCAATTCGGGATCGCTCAGCAGGTCGCGCGTCGCCTTGAGGGTTTCGTTCAATTGCCGGATGGTTTCCTCGCCCTCCGGTAGCACGGTTCTTAACAGCGACCCCTTTACGGCAGGGATGACGCTACCCACGGGCAGCTTGCCGGCGTCCATGCCTCGCTCGGTAACCACTTGTAGGGTTGCCTCGCCCAAGCTGAATAGCGCCGTTGGAACCGTCAACTTTGCGTCCGCCGGGATGAACGTGCCTTTCTTGATGCTGAGCTTGGCCCTGGCGGTCTTTGGGTTTAGCAGGTCGACGTCTGAAACGGAGCCGATTTTAACGCCGGCCATGGTGACCATCGTGCCGGCTTGAAGGCCCCCAATGTCCGCAAAATCGCCGTAGTAGTTGTCGACGGGCTTCTTGAAAAGGCTATCTCCAACGACCGAGAACCCCGCAATTAGCAACGCTACGAATACGATAACGAAGAGACCGATTTTCCAGGCTGATGCCATATGCGCTATTTCTCCTGACTCCTTAGTCTACATGACGAAGGGCAGGGATGTTTGGGCGCGGGGGCGATTACGGGTGGGGACGGAGCATGCGAAGCGTATTGAGCGGGAACTCTTGCCCAGCAACGCATCTTGTATTGGAAGCTTTTTGAACATCTATCTGGAAACGCAGAAAGGTTGTGATATAACAGAGGTATGCAGCGCGGCTGGCCACCACCGGTTGAACTTCGAAACGATAGGATATTGCGGCGACACACCCTTTCTGATCGAAAACTCCATAGCGTTCGAGGTTTTGGAGTGATGAAACGTGGCTTTACCCTCGTCGAGATGCTTGTTGCATTGGCCATTGTGGCGATACTGGCAGCCATTGTGTCGTCGATCGTTGGCGCGGCCAAGGCAAGGGCGGCTCAAGCCACCTGCCTAAACAATGTGGGTCAAATCACGAAGTCGATCTTGATGTACGCGGACAGCAACGACGGGGGTCTTCGCCCAACGAAAATGTGGGGAAACTGGATCGACATTCTGGGGTCTCCGGACTTGCGACGTCTTCAATGCCCTGAGTTTCTTATTGAAGATTGGGACGGACCTGGGAAGACCATACGACCCGGGGCTATGCTCAGAACGCCTGCTCAGAATCCCGTCTGTCGAGCCTTGAACCGAGCCAAATGGTGCTGCTAACGGAGGCTGGGCGCCTTGTCTCGCGGGATGGTAAGCGGTCTTTCGAGCAAACTTATCTGACGGGACCTGACATCTACGAATTTGCCGGTGAGCAGACGAAACAACACGGTTCCGTGACCGAAGGTTACGTGATTGATGGGGAATTTGGCGCGGTTCGGCATGGCGGTGGCTGCCTGTATTCATTCGTCGACGGCCACGCGAAGTGGCTGCGGCCAACCGCGCTCAGGCTGCCATCTCACGGGTATGGCTGTTTCAATATTTTAGGACCGCGGTGGACCCTTCTTCTCTCCTGAAGCGATTCTTAACACTCGATAGAAGCATAGTTTCCAGACCCCTTCCACGGGGTGTGGGCATCTGAACGAAAGGTTACCGTAATGGATTACCTGACAGAACCGGTCCTTCCGTTTATCGGCCAAGATCTCATTGATCCGAATGATGTGACGTTTATGCCCGACCTATTTGCCGTCATGTCGGGATTGGAGTTCTACGACAGCGATAGCACGATCGATCCTCCCGAGGTCCTCGTCTACGATCGCTTTGGCAGACAGGTGAAACTGAGGATCGATATTGCTTCGGGATTGAAGGAGGCTAAATTGGACGAAGCAGAACCCGCTCCGGAGAAAGTGGAATGGGTGGAGTCTACCTGAGGACGGCGAAGGTCCACTGGAGAGAGATCACATGGCAGGACGAACTGGCGAAATCGCGCGGCCAGAAGCATCGGCCGTGGCAGGAGGTAGATGGAATACCCGCATAAACCCATAATCCCGTAAGTCTCGGTCAATCCGAGCGACCCCGCCTGCCCCCAGTTGATGTCGAGCGGCACATCACTTAGGCACGATACGCATGATGCGGTCGTCATCTGCAGCCGGAGATCCGCGGCCATCCTTGTTGCTGGTGCTGAAGTATATGTACCCGTCCGGCCCTTGCGCGACGTCCCTTATGCGGCCCATGTCGGTGACGAGCTTCTCGTGCTTGACGACTTTGCGGCCATCGAGGACGACGCGCATAAGCCCTTCGCCGCGAAGACAGCCGAAGAAGAAGTTGCCCTTGAATTGGGGCAGCTTATCGCCTGAATAGAAGGCTCCGCTGGCGGGAGCTTCTGCAGGCGTAAATTCGAGAAGGGGCGAAACCAGTCCGTCCTGCGTCGCCGTGTGATGAATCGTCGGCCAGCCGTAGTTCTTGCCCTTCTCGACAATGTTGACCTCGTCGCCACCGCCGGGGCCGTCGAAGCCGGAGGGGCCGTGCTCCGTCTGGAACATCAAACCAGTGCCCGGCTGCCAGTCCATGCCCTGGGCATTTCGGTGGCCGTAGGACCAAATGTGGGGCAAGGCGTCGTCGCGCGTCGCGAAGGGGTTATCCTCCGGGAACGAGCCGTCGTCGTTTAGGCGAAGGGTCTTGCCTCCGAGTGACAGGAGCTGCTGCGCGATGCGGCGATCGGTTGCATCGCCTGTCGTAATGTAAAGCTTGCCGTCCGGCCCAAACTTGATTCGGCAGCCCGCGTGGTTCGGCGCTGAGGGAAGCGCGTCCACGATAATCTTCATCTCGGTGAGCCCCGAGGGAGTCTCCTTAAACCGTACTACCCGAACCGCATCGAGCTTGTATGCGTACGAGGCGTAGATGAAGTGATTCGTGGCGAAAGCAGGGTGGAGGCACAGGCCCATGAGCCCCGTCTCGCTCGCCGACTTGACGTCTTTGAAGGTGTGCAAGGGCTGGGCTTTCAGCTTGCCGTTTTCGATGACCCTGACTCTGCCCGGCCGCTCGGTAAATAGAATGCGTCCGTCCGGCGCGAAAACGATCGACCAAGGCACCTGCAAGTTCGAAGCTACCGTTTCCAGGCGGTACTCGATGTTCTCAGGCGCAATGGGCCCGTGCGCGGCAGGTGGCGTGTCGCCGCAGGCGCTAATGGCTAGGGAGAACGCGAGGCAGACAGCTTTCATCATTGTTCTTACGATTATCCTCTGGAAATCGTTAGATCTCGCGGCATGACCGTTTCGGGGTGCCAGCCTCCTGCGGTGCGCCGAGCAACCGCCAGGAAAGCGCATGAATAGGTAAGGATGGCCAAGCTGCCTTCGCCATCGTCGGTCGCAGGGATGCTTTCCCCGTGCAGCGCCATATTCGCAAGATCATCGTCCAGATCGATCACCAGGAGGGGCGACAGGGCTTGCTCTAAGGGCAGCAGGTCGGCGTCAGATGCTGTTTCAAGTGCACAAGCCTCGTCGACAGAAAACCCGCCGATGTTCGTTCTGCGGAGGGCAGTGAGGTGCGCCCCGGCACCCAACCTCTCACCCAAGTCATTGGCCAGGGTTCGGACATAGGTGCCGCCCGAACAGCTCACCTCAAAATCGACGAGCGGAGGCAGGAACTTGCTAATTTCGAACTTGTGCACCGTTACGTGCCGAGGTCCGCGCTCGACCTCGATCCCCTTGCGAGCCATCTTGTAGAGGCGTTCGCCACCGATTTTGACAGCGCTGTACATCGGAGGTATCTGCTCGATCGCGCCAACGAACTGCGAGGCGGCTTGCCGTATGGCGTCCTCAGCGAGCCCTTGGATTCCGCGCTCCGCCATCACTTCTCCCTCGGCGTCTTGAGTCGTGGTCGTAACCCCGAACTTCATCGTGCCCGTGTAGACCTTGGGTTCGGCTTCGATATATCGGAGGAACCGGGTTGCGCTTCCGATCCCCAGAACCAGTAGCCCCGTCGCCATCGGGTCGAGCGTTCCAAGGTGGCCAACACGCTTGATCCCCAGCCTTCTTCGCACCCGGTACACCGCGTCGTGCGACGTGATGCCCTTGGGCTTGTCGATCAGTAGGATTCCAAACATGCTTCGAGCGCCGGGATTAGCAGCCCTTGGGCTTCTTCGAGCGAAGTATCGAAGGTGCAACCGGCCGCGTTGACGTGCCCGCCGCCGCCGAACTGGCGGCAGACAGCGGAGACATCGATCGTTCCACGGGAACGCACGCTGACTCGGATTCGTCCCGGTTTCGGCTCCCGGAACATGGCGGAGATCAGTACGGTGCGAACGCGGCCTATTTCGTTGACGATGCCCTCGGAATCCTCGTCCTTTGCGCCGGAACTCTCGTAATCATCCGTCGATAGATGGCTGGCGGAGATTCTGCCGTCGGCATGCATCTGCAGATGATTAAGGGCAGCGCTCAGTAATTTGATGGCTGACAAAGGTTTCTTCTCCCAAACCTCTTCGTTGATCTGCGTTAGATCGGCGCCCATGGCGACCAAGTGGGAGGCCGCATCGAGGCTCGCGGGGTCCGTATTGCGGAAGCGGAAACTGCCCGTGTCCGTGGCGATTCCGGTCAGCAGGTACTGGGCCAGCCGCGGGGTTACCT
>JACDEQ010000083.1 GCA_013816225.1 Armatimonadota bacterium
GCCCAGAGGTACTTCTCCAGATCGGTCGCGCGGCACGTCCGCCACGCTCCGACGAGCATAAAGCTGAACGGGGCCAAGCCGATCAACACTACCGGTAGATAGGACCACATTGGCCACACGTGCACGGTGTCGGTTCCCTGTAGCCGGCCAAGGTTCTGCTTCACGATGAACTCCGAGAAGAAGGCATCGCTGCGCAGCATTGCAGGCACATACCATGTCGCGGCGATCCCGAAGAGAATCATCGTCCCGATAACCCAACCCTTTCGCATTCGCGGCCGCATCTCCGGAATTCGCCATGCCACATAAACGACAAGCGCCAAGAACACGAACACCGGCATCGGCCCCTTGGCGAGCGTCGCAAGACCTAGCGTAGCTGCCGTCGCCAGCCGCCATCGCCAATCTCCTTCCAAAGACTCCCAAAACGAAAGGTAGGCGGCCGTCATGAAAAAAATCAGCAGTGCGTCCGGCGTGAACATCCGCCCCAACATCATAAACAGCGCGCTAGACGTCAGGATGAGCATCGACCAAATCCCGACCTCTTCCGAGAATCGCCTCCGAGCGAAGCCCGCCACCATTGCCAGCGTTCCGATGGTCGCGAGGACGCTCGGCAGCCTCAACGCCGCCTCCCCGGGAATCCCGAGCTTTAGCATTGCCATCGCCGCCCAATAAACGAGGATCGGCTTTTCTAAGAACGGCTGGCCGCGTAGGGTGATCATCACCCACTCGTCGTCTCGCAGCATCTCCGCAGTCGCCGCCGCGTATATGCCCTCGTCGAGGTCGAAAAGTCCGTAAGACCAGAAGCCGACGAACATGAGGGCGACGAATGACCAAGCCAAGACCCACGCGCGCCGATCCATTGCGCCAGATGTTACTACCTGGGCAGTTAAACAACGTAAAATACGGACATGGGCGCTTTGGGTCATCGAGTCTTCGGAATCGAGACCGAATTCGGCTGCCTCGTCGGCGACGACTCCCCGGGCGGCTACGAGGCCGTCGTAGAATCGGTCAAGGACCACGTCTTCCACGACCAGAAGCTCGGCGCTATCGACCGCCATCCGCGCGACGAAGCCTTCGAGCCCGCCTACAGCGGTGGCTTCTTAATTAATGGAGCTCGGCTTTACGTAGACGCCGTCGGATCGCACGAAGAGTACGCCACCGCCGAATGCCGCGACATCTTCGACCTCACCGCGAACGACCGCGCGGGCCATCGAATCCTCGTCCGGGCCTTAAGAGAACTCGGCCTCGACTCGACCTGCAGCTTCTACAACAACAGCGTCGACCACTTTGGTGGCCAGACCTTCGGCTGTCACGAGAACTATCTCGTCCACTCCGACGACCGGTTCCTCAACGAATCCGTCCACTACCTCTATCCGTTCCTCGTGACGCGCCAGATCTACGCGGGGGTGGGGCGCGTTGGCGGCCATATCATCGACTTCGCCGGCTCACGGCCGAACTACCGGGACGTCTCGCGGAACCCCGTCGACTACATCTGGGTCAGCAACGTCTACGCCGTTCAACCCGATCACGAAGTCCGGTTCCAGCTAAGCCAGCGCGCTGACCATATCATCAAGGCAATCGCCAGCCGAGTGCGCTTCAACCGGGCGCTCATCAACCCGAAATGGGAGGCATTCTACGGCCAGGGCAACACCACGCGCCTGCACCTCCTCTTCGGAGAAGCCAACCAGATGGAGTTCGCATATGCCTTGAAGGTCGGCACGACCTGTTTGGTCCTCGACCTCATCGAAGACCACCTCATCCCGGAGCGGCTCCGGCTACTCGATCCGCTCACCGCGCTCCGCGATGTTAGCCGCGATCCCGATTACCGGTGGATCGTCGAGCTCGAAGACAAGAGCACAATCGGCGCGATCGACCTCCACCGAGAGTACATTCGCCTCGCCGAGAAGTACCGCGGACGCGATGGACAGGCCGACTGGTCGCTCGACAACTGGACGGCGACGCTCGACCAACTCGAGAAAGACCCGATGGTTCTACACGACCGGCTAGATTGGGTGGCCAAGAAGAAGATCGTCGAGGAGTACATGGCCGAAACCGGCGTCTGGTGGGACGACGACTCGCTCCACTCGGTCGACCTCGAGTATCACAACATCGACTCCGAGAAAAGTCTTTATCAAGCGCTCGTCGAGATGGGCCGAGTGCACCGCGTGATCGACGAGGTCGCCATCGTGGACGCCATGACGGAGCCGCCCAAAAACACCCGAGCCTACGGACGGTCGCAGCTTGTCAAATGGCTGATCGCGGAGCGCGCGCACAGCTACTGGGTGGATTGGGACGCGGTCTATTTGGACCGACAGACCGTGATCGAGCTCCCCGACCCGCTTCGGACTTACGCGAACGCCACCGACGTTCTGCGAAAGTAGCCTTGTTGCGCCGCCATCCTGGCGGCAAGTATTTCCGACCGAGATTGCCGGCAAGATGCCGGGCGCTACAGGTTTGATTAGTCAAAAAACATTTCGTCAGACCTTCAAAAATCAGCCTCCGTTGTGCCAAGATATTTAGCATATGCAAATATCACGGATGATGGCCGCAGGGCTCTTGATTGCCTGCGGCGTTTCTGCGTCTGCTCACCGCCGCTACTTCGCCTACACCTACGACTGGTTTACGCCTTCGATGAACGAGAAGGAGCTCGAGCTTTACTGGACCCAACAGAAGGGCGGCGACGCGACTGCTCAAATCGAGTTCGAGTATGGCATCACCGACCGCTGGGTGGTTGCCCCTTATGCGATTTTTTCGCGAACCGATGGCGAATTTGATTTCGAGGGGTGGAAGCTCGAGACGCGCTACCGATTCGGCGACTTCGCATTCGACACCCTGATGCCGGGTGTTTATTTCGAGGTCAAAAAGGTCGAGGGCGAGGAGGCCACGGCCGAGGCCAAGCTCATCACGACTTACATGACCCAGTCGGGGCTCATCTGGTCGGCGAACCTGGTCGCCGAGACCGCACTCGGCGGTGGCGAGAAGGTCGAGTGGGAATACGTCACCGGCATCGCCAAGCGTATGAACGAGAAGCTGCACCTGGGCTTCGAGTTCAAGGGCCACCTGGTGGAGCACGACCACTCCGCCGGCCCCTCGTTCGCCTATGGCCTCTCGCCCCAGCAGAAGCTCCTCGGCACCGCGCTCTTCAACTACCAAGGCGGCGGCAAACACGAGTTCCGCGTGATCTTCGAACACGAGTTCTAGAGGCGCCGCTGGTGCCATGCCCCATGGAAGGGGGTGTGGCATGGTCATGTGGCGAGGGGATATCGGCGAACGCCATCTGATCTGGCCAAGGCGCTGCGCGGTCCGGCGTGTTCGCCCGTTCCTCGGCGGAGAGCCGCCGAAGCATGACCCTGTCGCTCTCCGTGTAGGCAAGACGAACTCGCCTTTATGTATAATGACTTGAAGAGCTGCTATAGGCAGCAAAACTGCCTATAGCAGGCTAGAAAAGGAGTAGATATGAGACGGCTTTTCTGGATTCTCGTTGGTCTGGTTTCGTTCAGCTCTGTGCCAAGCTGGGGTCAAGTCCGCTGGAGCAATAATGGGCACTTCTACGAGATGGTGCCGACGTGGAGGACGTGGCTCGAAGCAAAAGCAGACGCCGAAAGCCGAACTTTTATGGGGCGCTCCGGCCACCTCATGACGGTCACGTCTCAGGCTGAACAGGACTTCGTTGTGGAGACCTTCGGCGAGCCGTTACGCGAGGCAAGCATCGGCGGCTACAATACCCCTGAAGGTTGGAAGTGGGTGACCGGCGAGACGTGGGAGTACACGAACTGGGCGCCGGGAGAGCCAAACGGCTCCGAGTACTTGGCTTTTCATGGTGGACATGGGCTTGGACAGTGGAACGACAGACCCAATTCTGATACGCGCCACTACTTCGTCGAATATCCGGTTCGCCTTTTCGACGTGCTACCGGAGACCTTCCAGGTCACCCGCGGCAACCATGTATTTGGAGTGTTAAGCGATCTCTTCGAATCTGATGACCGCTACATCATCATCGGTTCGCGCTATCCATTTGCCGTCTCGGACCCTTCTGCGCAATTGGTGATTGAAACAACGGCGCCGCCCGGGAATGTTCGGGTTGCAGGCGTACTGTTTGAAAGCGCCGCCTCGATATTCAACATTATCCAGCGTGTTGAGCTTTTCGATTTCAGTGCGAATCGCTGGGTGATCCTCGACGAACGGTCCGCAGGTACGAACGACAGTGAAGTTCTTGCTACAAACTCAGATAACCCTGGCCGTTTCGTTCAGCAAGGGACGCTGCGCGTTCGTGCGCGCTTCGGATGGTTCGACCGTGGAGCGCCCATCTTCAATTGGCAAGCCCGCACTGACCGAGCGGTATTTGCCATTGCGGTTGATTAGGCAAACTGTAGTCTAACCAGAAACGGCTGCGAGCCTTCGCGATGTATCATAGCGACGACGGCTATTGGGGCATCGCGCCTGGCCCTGTGTTCACGACATCACAAGATCCAATTTCGATAATCCTGACGCACCGCGCGCCGCAAAGCAGTCCCATGGTCTTGGGGTTCGTTCTCGAATCGCGAGGAACAGCGTCCGACGTTCGGCAATCTGTACAGGTCTACAACTTCGCCTCAGCCAGCTGGACGACTCTCGAATCTGAAGCCTCCCTGCCATTTGGCGGCGCACCGGATCGTAATCTGACCCGGTAGATTCCATCTCCTGCGGAACATATCGGTCCTGGCAGAGAGATCCGCGTTCGCCTCGAATACCGCAATAACGTCCCTGTCTTCGTCTGGCCGTGGAAAGCTCGAATCGATAGGGAATTCGTCTACTACGACATCTGATCATCGCGCCGCGGCCGGAGCCGCCTGTCTCAGCGGCATGAGGCGCGTCTTGTTGGACTTCCCGGCGGGCGCGGCGTAGAGGTCGTATTCGGCGGCGTCGGTGATGATCGTTTCGGCCATCGAGCCCGGGAGGAGCTTGCCTCCGACGTAGACAAGGCCGTCGATCTCGGGTGCATCGCGGTGGCTGCGGCCGACGGACCAGCCGTCGGGCGTGTGGCCTTCGATCAAAACGGGGAGCTTGCGGCCGATCCAGGAGCGGTTGACGGACAGGGAGATCGCTTGCTGCGCCACCATGAGGCGGTTGTAGCGCTCCTTCTTGATTCGTTCGGGAACCTGGTTGGCCATATCGTAGCTGGGCGTTCCCGGCTCTCGCGAGAACATGAAGGCACCGACGCGGTCGAGTCGGGCCTCTTGCAAAAAATCGAGTAAGGATTCGAAGTGCTCCTCCGTCTCGCCCGGGAATCCGACGATGAAAGTCGTACGGATCGCCGCGTCGGGCATCGCCTTGCGCAGCTTCTCGAAGACGAGCAGGTACCGCTCGCCATCCCACGGGCGCTTCATTGCGCGCAGGACATCGGGGTGGACGTGCTGCAGCGGCACGTCGATGTAGTTGCAGACCTTGGGCAGCGACGCCATTGTATCGATCACCTCGTCCGTGAGGCGGTTCGGGTAGCAGTAGAGCAGTCGGATCCAGTCGACGTCGACCTCGGACAATTCGCGCATGAGGCGCGGCATGGTGAACTCGCGGTAGAGGTCGTAGCCGTACTGCGTGACATCTTGGGCGATGAGGTTGATCTCGCGGGCGCCGGTTTTGGCGAGGTGGCGCGCCTCGGCGACGACTCTTTCGATCGGCTTGCTCGCGTGGCCGCCCCGGAAGCTGGGGATGGTGCAGAAAGTACACCTGTGGTCGCAACCTTCGCTTACTTTCAGGTAGGCGCTCCAGGGCGCGCCGGTGCGGGCTCGGGTCGGGACGTCGGCCCACAAGTGCTGGGGAGGGGCGACTGCCGACTGCCTACTGACGACTGCCGGCTTGTCGAGAATGTCTGCGAAGCGCGCCATTTGGCCGACGCCGACGTAGGAGTCAGCGCCGGGGGCTAGGCGTTCGAGGTCTGAGCCGAGGCGCTGGGCCAGGCATCCGGCGACGATCACGCGGCCGGTCTTCCCCGCTTTCTTGTCGCGGATGGCTTCTTTGATCGTCTCGATGCTCTCGCGTTTCGCCGCCTCGAGGAACCCGCAGGTGTTGATGATGGTGACGTCGCTGGCGTCCGCGGCGCCGTCGAGGTCGTAGCCGGCCTCGGCGAGGACGCCCGCGATCTCTTCAGCGTCAACTTCGTTCTTGGCGCATCCGAGCGTGATGATCCGGACGTTTTGCTTCGGCATTAGAGGCCATTTTGGCGCATCCGGGCTTATCTTTCGCCCATCCTGGCCCTTCCCCCCTTTCCTCGCGATGGAGTTTGTCGCCGGCGCGGTCCGGTTCCCACGGGAATAAAGCAAAGGGGGAACTGGCGGAAGGGGTTCAGAAGATATAAAAAATGCGGGAACGCCGAAAAGAGAGAAAAGCACGTCCCCGCAATTGTCGCTGCCTGTCGGTAAAAACTGGCGAGTCGGCATCGAGACCGAGCTTTCAACTGTCTTTGGAGGTTCCCCCGGAGCCTCCGTGTTCATCGCCTCTTAACAGAGAGACGATGCGCTTCCGCAGCAAGTCGTATCATTTTGCGAGGCCCTAATGTTCATGCGCCATTGGAATACGTGTGGATAACTGGCGCGGTATACTTTGCGCTCTGCTTTAATACTCTCGTTCGGAGGAATCTCCCCTTGGCAGCTGCCATCAAAACTGAAAATCTCACCAAGACTTACGCGTCCCGTGGACGCAAAACGAATGTGGTCGACCACGTCGATCTCGAGGTCGAAGAAGGCGAAATCTTCGGGTTCCTGGGGCCGAATGGCGCCGGAAAGACCACGACGATCAAGATGCTTCTCAACATCATCTATCCCAACGAAGGCACGGCCTATGTGTTGGGCAAAGAGATCGGCGATATCTCGATCCATAGCAAGCTCAGCTACCTGCCGGAAAAACCGTATTACTACGAGCATATGACCGGTATGGAGATTCTTCATTTCTACGGCAAGCTGTTCGGGATGAAAGAGCCGCATCGCTCCAATCGGGCGAAGGAATTGCTTCAGAAAGTCGGCCTCGGAGATGCTGGATCGAAGCCCATTGCCAAGTTCTCCAAGGGCATGCAGCAGCGAATCGGTCTGGCGCAGAGCCTCCTCAACGAGCCGATGCTCCTCTTCCTCGATGAACCGACCGGCGGCCTCGACCCCATCGCGCACATCGAAATTCGCGACCTTATCCTGCAGATGCGCAACGAGGGCAAGACGGTCTTCATTTCCAGCCACGAGCTCTCCGACGTCGAACGAATTTGCGACCGGGTCGCCATCATCGACCGGGGCCGCATCGTGAAGCAGGGCAAGCTCGATACGCTCCTTGCTGGCGGCCGGGTGGAGATCACGGCGGAGAACGTTCCCGATTCGGTCGCGGCGTCCCTTAACACCGACGGAGTGATCACTTCGATGCACTCCGGCCGGCTTATCGTGGACGCACCGGACACGGCTCCGACCGACGGGATGCTGGACGCGATCAGGGGTGGCGGCGCTACGATCGTCAGCGTCATACCCCGCAGAAAACGGCTGGAAGACCTGTTCGTGGAAACAATCACTAAACCGCGCGAGCGGGCCAGCTAATGGGTCAAATCCTCGCTATCGCCGGGACTACGCTGGGAGAGGCCATTCGCCGCCGGGTTCTGCTGATTATTCTAATGGTGGGCCTCGCATTCCTGATCATCGCGCCGAGTCTTAGCCAGCTTACGCCCCGCGGCCAGACGAATGTACTGACCTCGATGACGCTCGGGATCCTCAAGATCACGGCCGCCATTCTAGCCGTGACGCTTACCGTGTACCTATTGCCGAACGAGGTTGAGCGGCGCACGATCTACACGATCCTGTCGAAGCCCGTACAAAGGTGGCAGTTCCTATTAGGCAAATACCTGGGCAGCGTCGCCGCGCTGTCGCTGATGATCGGCCTGATGGCGATCGTTCTCATCATCGCTTTCGCGCTCCAGCAGGGCAGCGTGAGCCTGACGAGCCTCGACCCGCTGATCAAAGCGCCGATCATGCTGGTTTTCCAGATGTCGCTTCTGGCGGCGGTCGCGATGTTCTTTTCGACGTTCGCGTCACCCGTCGTGAACTTTTTCCTTACAGCGCTTGTTTATGTCTTTGGAACGTTGCTGAACCCGTTTTTCGAGTCGGTTACGACCAAGCAGAACACAGTTTCGGTCAATTTCTTTGCGAACATCGCGCACTACGCATTCCCGAACTTCTCGAATCTGGACATCAAAACCGGGGCCGAGATGGAGCAGCAGATTACAGGAAGCGAAACCGTCTATATGATGAACGGCGTGATCTATGCCCTCGTTTATTGCGCGATTCTTGTGACGCTGGCGGTCCTTGTGTTCGACCGAAGGGAGCTTTAG
>JACDEQ010000344.1 GCA_013816225.1 Armatimonadota bacterium
TGATCCCGAGCCCAAGGCCGCTGACCAATCTCCGCAAAGCCTTCGAGAAGGAACCAATCTCCTTCATAACCGGGGTGAACACCTTGTTCAACGGCCTGTTGAACCAGCCTTGGTTTTGCGCGAATCCGCCAAAGAGCCTGCGGTTATCGCTTGCCGGCGGGATGGCTTTGCAGGAAGTGGTGGCCCTGCGCTGGCGGAAGATCACTGGAACCGAGGTGGTCGAAGGCTACGGCCTCACCGAATCCTCGCCGGTCCTGACGTGCAATCCCGCTGCACGCGCGAAGCCCGGCTCCATCGGCGTGCCGCTTCCCTCGACCGAAATGAAATGTGTCGACGACCAGGGAAACGAGGTCGCGATCGGCGAGGCCGGCGAAATTATCGCGCGCGGTCCACAGATCATGCCCGGTTACTGGCGCCAGCCCGGCGAAACCGGAAATGTCTTGCGCGATGGCTGGCTGTTAACCGGCGACATCGGGAAAATGGATGCCGAAGGCTATTTCACCATTGTGGACCGGCGCAAGGACATGATCCTCGTCTCCGGCCAATGTCTATCCCAATGAGGTGGAAGCAGTCCTCGCCGGTCTTGCGGGCCTGAAGGATTGCCCCGTAATCGGTGTGCCGGACGCGGCCAGCGGGGAAGCCGTAGCCGTCAAGGCTTTTATCGTGCGCGGCGATCCGGCGCTTGACGCCAAGACGGTGCGCGATTTCTGCAGATGCGAACTCGCCAGCTACAAAGTGCCGAGATTGGTCGAGTTCCGCGACGATTTGCCGAAGTCGAACATCGGCAAGGTCCTGCGCAAGGATTTGCGCCAAAACCCGCCCCCGAACGCCCGTGAAGGGAAGATCTGAGCAGCTGGGCGATCCGGCCGGCTTGTGTGCCGGGAGCCTGTCCCTGCTCAAAAACCTATCCGGTCTGGGAATCGGTTTGCCGATGAAGATCGCGACTGACGGGTGTTCTTTCTGGATTTTCTTATGGCTGGTTTTCGATCAATGACGTTCGCCCACCTGGGGCGCGAGGCTCGGCTAGAGCGGTGGATTGCCTGCCCCGGCCAGACCAATGGTGGCTCGAAGCACCTGTAATGATCCATCCTCTGTTTCACTCCGGTCATCGTGACCGCCGAGCCGACCTTGATGTCGGTAATACGTGCTGCCCGTGCAATCCAAATCGCAGTATCCGGCCTGATGGTGATTTTCCGATCCTCGTCTTTGTCAGCTACGGTCAGAACAGGTCCTTCGGGAGAGGCGTTTGTTTTCTTGATAGTGGCGACCAGCTGCGCGTTGTCAGGCCCGGGTTCTGCATCGGGTCTGTTCGACCCCGGAGCGAACAAGACGATCGGAGTTGCGATGAGGTCGCCGCTTTGGCCGCTCTTGGCCTGAATGCTCACCTGAGACCCTGCTTTCAGATCCGATCCGGAGCCTTTCGCGACCGAGTTCACGCGCGGCTCCGAGTCGAGGCGTACCACGAGGCTTATTCCCTGACTTAACGAGAGGGCGGCGAGGTTGCCGTCAAGCTTTTCAACGGTACCGCTTACTATACGCAGCTCACTCGCTGTCTGAGCCTGCGCGGGCGTGATCGCTACCGTGGATGCGATGATTATTAATAAAGCGGCGAATCTGTGCACGGCTTTCTTCCCGATGGGAACTAGGGGCTCGAACCTGCAACGCACGATCGGCCTCAAGGCTCCGCTGCAGCGGGCACTTGGTAAGCCTGCCCATGCCTCCTTCCACGCGACTGGACAAGTCTCTACGACACTGCGCCGTTCTGGACTCTGCTGGAGAAGTATGTCGATTTCAGGTCGCCCCCGTGAGCGGCGTTCGGCCTCGACCTTCCCCGCGAAAGAACAAATCGTTCCTGGAGACGCGACACGGGCATATCGTACGAAGACAAGGATGGTCGTTGGCACGACGAAGCGTCGCCAGGCGGTGATCGGCCCGACACCTTATTTTGTCTTGCGAGAGTGGATCGCCGTCGCGGAAATCATTGAACGATACCTGGATGAGCAGCGAAGGGAATGATTGTACGTGGTTGGAATGCTGGCTCAACGTGGTGATGACCCCCTTTCGTTCCCTGCCACAAGCATGTCGGGTGCCGCTCCGGAGCCTTGGATCGCACATAGCCGGGCGGCGCCGAATAGCGGCGCGGGTTTTTGGAAATCGTGTCCCGGCTCAATCCAAAAACCCGCGCCGCCTCGCGCCGGCTCTTCCCTTCGACGAAGACAAACCGAGCAACAGGGGAATCTCGGCCGCGTCGGCATAAGTCACGTCGAAGAACATCTCCCCCAACTGGTCGGCCGACACGCGGGCCGGCCCATCCTGGGACTTCGCCAAGATCTCGCTCTACCCGCCCGATGGGCGAGAGCGGTCAAGATCGAAGCGCTGGCGAATATGACGGCGAGTTTCGAAAGTTTCTGCCTCGCCTCGGGGATCGAGGCACTTGTCGAGATGATGGAAAACGACGCGCAAGCCGCCTGCGGCCCGCGACACGCGAAGAGGCTGAACCAGGCGATAAAGGTCGACAGCTATCAAATGTTGCGCATCAACGAAGCGCCGACGGTCGAAGTGCATCACATCGACAGCAACGAAGCTCCAGGGGGCATTGGAGAGCCGGGGACTGCAGCGATCGCGCCTGCTGTGGTTAACGCAATTTTTGCAGCGACCGGCAAGCGCCTACGCAAATTGCCGATCGACACGGAACAAATTAAAGTCTGTCTGAAGGACCTTGAGGCAAATTTTTGGAGTGAATTCAACATCGCGGCCGAGAGCTCGGTGCAGATTGATCGGGGATGTCCCGCTTGATGTTGAAAAGCGCGAAGCTGACGCCGCTGGTTGAGAACCTACGCAGCCTTGGTGGTTTTGACA